>JAAZMA010000126.1 GCA_012799055.1 Tissierellia bacterium | reverse complement strand
GAAAAAATTCCAATTCTTTATTTGCCAAAAAGTAAATTTATAATTAGATTTAGTAGAGAACTAGGGATAAATGCAGATGGTACTATAAATATGGAAACAAAGACAATCCCTCATATTCAAGTAAATCCTACTCCTAATGAAGATTTTAATAAAGATGAATGTATTCAAGCAGTTATTAAAGACGGAGGAAATTAATGAAAAAATGGTATAATAAATTATTTTTAAATGATATTAGGTCTGCAGTAGAAAAATATGGGCTCATTGAAAATGGTGATAATGTTTTAGTGGGCCTTTCTGGAGGCAAAGATAGTGTTTTTCTTATATATGCCTTAAATTTATTGAGAGAAAGATCCTATTTGAATTTTAATATTTCTGCTATCCATATAGATATTGGAATAAATTTAGATATGACTTCAGCGGAAGACTATTTGAATTTTATAGGAATCCCTTATTTATATGAGAATATTAATATTTTAGATACTATACTCAATGAAAAAAATCCTTGCTATTTTTGTTCTAAAATAAAAAGAGGTACTATGGCTAGAATCTCTAAAGAAAAAGGATTTAATAAAATAGCCTATGGCCATCATCTAACAGATTTAGTAAATACATTTTTATTAAATATAATCTATACTGGTAAACTTCATACATTTAAACCTAATACTTATAATAGTAAACATGATTTATATTTAATTAGACCATTAGTATATGTTAAGGAAGAGATCATTGAAAAAATAGTTATAGATGAAAAATTGCCCTTAGGCATGGGAAAACTCTGTCCCGAAGATAGTAAAAATAAAAGATATGAAATCAGACTTTTAATCGATAGTATAAAAGAAAAATATCCTGATTTTGAAGAGAAAGTCTTGAATGCTATTGAAAATGAAGGATGGAAATAAATTCAATTATTTATTATATTGAAAAATATGATATAATTTAATTTATAGCTTTAATAAAGGGGAAAAATATATGTTTAATATAAAAAGAAAATCATTTAAAAAATTTGATTTTGTATTATTTTTTACAGTTATACTAATATCTATATATGGTATTATTATGATTAAATCTGCTACTCTGACCTTTGAAATTCAACGTCATGTACCAGTTCAAATTTTTTCTACAGTTTTAGGTATTGTAGCCATTGTTTTTTTAGTATTAATGGATTATCAATTTATAGGCAAGTTTTATATTCCAATATATGTGATATCTGTTGGACTATTGGTAGTAACGGCACTATTTGGATTTGGTGAGGAACAATGGGGGGCTAGATCTTGGTTAAATCTTGGTGGTTTTATATTTCAGCCAGCTGAAATTTCCAAGGTTGGACTCATAATATTTTTAGCCAAGTATATAGATAAAAATAAAAATGAATTAAACCAACCTTTGACTCTATTGAAAATTTTACTTTTAGCTGGTATTCCCATGGCACTTATATATAAGCAGCCAGACTTAGGAACTACTGCTGTAGTTCTATTTTATGTAGCAGTTATGTTGTTTGCAGCAGGATTGGATTGGAAATATATTGGATATGCTGTATTATTAGGGGTTATTTCTCTGCCTATAGTATGGCTTAAACTAGATAAATATCAGAAAAATAGAATCTTTGGTTTCTTAGATCCAGAAGGAGATCTGTCTGGTACAAACTATCAAGCCTATCAATCTAGAGTTGCTGTAGGTTCAGGAAAGATATTTGGTAGGGGTTTGTTCCAAGGTACTCAAACTCAATATAATTTCTTACCAGAAAAACAAACAGATTTTATATTTGCAGTAGTAGCAGAAGAATTAGGTTTAATTGGTGGACTAATACTCATATTATTGTATTTTATACTTATATATAGACTTTTTAGAATTGCTAAAAATTCTAAGGATATGTTTGGTTCCCTAATGGTTACTGGATTTACTGCTATGCTTTTAATTCATATTTTTGAAAACATAGGCATGACCATAGGACTTATGCCTATAACAGGTATACCATTACCTTTTATGAGTTATGGTGGGACTTTCCACCTAATGAATTTCATATGTATAGGCATAGCATTAAGTGTATCTGTCCATAAAGAAGGACTAAATTTCTAGCTACATGAAAATGTAGCTAGTTTTTTTGAAATACTACCTTGTAATAAAAGGTAGTATGATATATAATATAGTTAAATATTAGAAAGGAAATGCTTATGAATATACAATTTAAAAAAGGAGTATTAGAATTATGTGTTTTGTCCCTACTCACTAAAAGAGATTTTTATGGATATGAATTAGTAGAATATATTTCAAATTATATTAATATCTCTGAAGGAACCATATATCCCCTTTTAAGAAGATTTAGAAAAGAGGGCTATGTAACTACTTATTTACAAGAATCTCAAGAAGGACCTCCTAGAAAATATTATGAAATTACTGAAGAAGGGGAAAAAGCTTATGATGAATTATTAGTAGAATGGGAGAATTTCATTATAGGGGTTAACAAAATTATAAGGGGTGATTTAAATGAATAGAGATCAGTTTATTAAAACACTTAGGAAAGGACTAAAAGGAATTCCAGAAAATGAAATCGAAGATATACTCTACGATTATGAAGAGCATTTTCAAATTGGATTATCCAGGGGAAAAACTGAGGAACAAATAGCAAAAGAATTGGGAAATCCTAAAAATATAGCAAAATCCTATAGAGCCTCTATCAAAATAACAGAGGCAGAAAAAAACCCTAATGCTACAAATTTATTTAAAGCTATACTTGCAGCTATGGCTTTAGGCTTTTTCAATTTAGTTATAGTATTAGGTCCCTTTATAGTATTAGTGGCATTATTATTTAGTTTATATGCAATTTCCGTAGGATTTATAATTGGAGGAGTGGGCTCCTTCTTTGGCACCATAACAGCACCTTTTCTTCCCCATACAATAAATATTGGTATCAATCCCCTAGCCTCCATTTCCTTCGGAATAGGATTAACTGCATTAGGTTTACTTATAATGATAGGTTGCTTTTATTTGACAAAATTACTATACAACGGAACTATTAAATATTTAAAATGGAATATAGATGTCATAAAAAG
>JAAZMA010000226.1 GCA_012799055.1 Tissierellia bacterium | reverse complement strand
TCTGGAATTTTCTCTCCAATTTTACTACCAATAAGAATGCCTATGCCACTGGTTCCTATCATGCCTAAAGTGGTTCCTATTAGTATTAAAAAAGGATAGTTCCCTTCTGCAGCTAATGTCATGGCTGTAAGCTGGGTTTTATCTCCTAACTCCCCTATAAAAAATGCTAACGCTACAGTAAAAACAGGCCCAAAATTTCTTTTATGCTCTTCATCTTCTACATCTTCGTCCCTTAGAGACATAATTCCAAAAATTACAAACATTAGTCCTGCCATTATTTGAATATAATTTATGGGGATTAATTTAGATATATATCTTCCCAGAATTATAGCTAAACCATGATTAAGAAAAACTCCTAAAAATACACCTGTTAAAACCTCTTTTACTTTATATTGAGTTGCAAATGTCATTGCTATTATCTGAGTCTTATCTCCCATTTCAGCAATAAAAATTAATAAAAATGCTCTAATTAATTCTACCATTGTTTTCCCCCTATTACGTAAGTATAATACAAAAGACTTTTAGTTCAATTAAATTTAATTGAACTAAAAGTCTCGCTCCTCTTATTAATGCATAAGAGTAAATAGAACCAGGTATTTCTACCAGCATGTTGATTCTATTTGAAGTATTTTATACAACAGCTACTCCCTCTTAGTTTGTTTATATTATTTTATTGGATTTTTTATATACTAATTTCCCATTTTTAACAACCTTGTCTGTATGATTTATTCCAAAATGATATATTATATAGTTTAAATTTGGTGCATCAAAAATTACTATATCTGCCTTTTTGCCTATTTCTATACTGCCTATTTCTTCTTCTAATTTAAGTGCAGCAGCTGCATTTATAGTGGCCGCCGTTATAACCTCTTCAGGAGTCAATTTCATAATAAGAGAGGCAAAACTCATTACTAATTGCATATTTTCCGTAGGACTACTTCCAGGATTATAATCTGTAGATAATGCTACTGCCACTCCTTCTTCTATCATCTTCCTTGCCTTTGCAAATTTCCCTGTTTGAAGATTAAATGAAGTTGCAGGAAGCAATACTGCCACTACTCCTTCTTCACCCATTTTTTTAATACCTTTATCACTGGCAGCAACTAAATGCTCTGCAGATATACAACCTACCTCTGCTGCTAATTCTGCACCACCTAAAGGCTCTATTTCATCTGCATGGACCTTTGCTAAAAGGCCATACTTTTGACCAGCTTTTAGAATCTCTCTAGATTCTTCTACTGAAAAAACTCCCTTTTCACAAAATACATCTATATACTTAGCCAAGTTTTTTTCCTTAACATAGGGTATCATTTTTTCAATTATTAAATCTATAAAGCCCCTAGGATTTTCCTTATATGTTGATGGAATTGCATGAGCACCCATAAATGTTGAAACTATATCTACAGGATGATCTTCATTTAGTTTTTTAGCTACTTCCATTTGTTTTATTTCAGTTTCAAAATCATCTAATCCATAGCCAGATTTAGCCTCTACAGTTGTAACTCCAAATCCCAACATTATATCTAGAGACTTTTTTGCCTTTTCATAAAGTTCCTCAAAGCTAGCTTCTTTAGTAGCCTTTACAGTGCTATGGATTCCTCCACCTGCTGCTAATATATCTAAATATCCATAACCATTTAATTTCATAGCTAATTCATTTTCCCTAGAACCACCATGAACCAAATGAGTATGAGGATCTATTAGTCCAGGAGTTACAGTTTTTCCACGTCCATCTATAAATACAGTGCTTTCGTCAGTTTCTATATTGTTTGGCAACTCCCCTTCGCCTACATATATTATCTTGTCCTCTTTAATAGCTACTATTCCATTATTAATAATGTTTATTTCTTTCATTTCCTCTTTAACTCTAGGTCTATTGGGTCCTTTTAAAGTAATTAAATTATCTATATTTTTAATAATTAAATCAGCTTTCATTTTATCACCTATTCAAATATTCTTTTTTCAAGAACTTGACTAGAATCAAAATTTTCAAGTTTTAAATAATAATCTGCCACATCTATTAAAGCATTCATAGGAACTAGTCCTATGATTTCAGAACCTATTACATTGACCCCATATCTATTAGCTTCTCTTTCTATGGTTTCAAATACTCTAAATAGAGATGTTTTAGTATAGTCAACCATATTCATAGAAACTTGCACAATATTTCTTTCTTTAATTTCTATGCCTAATGCCTTACAATAGGTAAAGCCACCTCCACTAGCTCTAACTACTTTTGCTATATTCTTAGCAATATTAATATCGGCTGTATCTAAATTTACATTAAAGGCTACAAGGGGCATTCTAGCACCTACTGCTGTAACTCCTGATTTTATATTTAAGGTACCTGGCCCAAAATCTGGTTGCCATTCTTCCTTTTTTAATTTTTCTGCCATTCCTTCATATTGACCTCTTCTTATATTGGCCAAATTCTCTCTAGATGGATTTGTTGCAGATTTTTCATATAGAAATACAGGTATATTTAATTCTTCCCCTATTCTCTTAGCTAATTCTTTTGAATACTCAATACATTCTTCCATACTTACATCTGATATTGGTATAAGTGGTATTACATCTGTAGCCCCCATTCTAGGATGTTCTCCTACATGAGTTGACATATCTATTAGTTCAGAGGCTACTTTTACTGAATTAAAAGCTGCCTCAATAACTTTTTCTGGTTCTCCTACAAAAGTTACTACAGAACGATTATGATCTTTATCCATAGAATAATCTAACAATTTTACATCTTCCACAATCCTAATTTCTTCTACTATTTTTTCAATTATTTCTTTGTCTTTTCCTTCACTAAAGTTTGGAACACATTGAATTAATCTTGCCATTAAAATCCCCCTCTACTTTAATTTTATATTTTCCTTATTAATTTCTTCCAATATAATATTGGATTTAATTATCTCCTCAGCTTTTCCTATTTCTTTATACATTATTTTATCCTCATATATAGTTGAAATTTCTCTCCTAACTATATTGTAAACTATTTCTGTACCTTTGCCTAATTTTTTCTTCCCTCTTAAATCTATTCCCTGGCAAGCAGCTAATAATTCCATAGATAATACTTTTCTAGCATTGTCTAATATTTCCCTAGATTTTCTAGCTGCAATAGTCCCCATAGACACATGGTCTTCCTGATTTGCAGAGGATGGTATAGAGTCTACACTGGCAGGATGGGCCAATATTTTATTTTCTGAAACTAAAGATGCTGCCGAATATTGTACTATCATAAAACCTGAGTTTAAACCTCCATTTTTAGATAAAAAACCAGGTAAACCACTTAGCCCTGGATTTACAAGTCTTTCTAATCTTCTTTCTGATACATTGGCCAATTCAGCTAATGCAATTCCCAAAAAGTCAAAAGCAAGTGCCATAGGCTGTCCGTGGAAGTTTCCTCCCGATATTGCCTCTTCTGTTTCTGTAAATATTAAAGGATTATCTGTGACAGAATTCATTTCTATATTTACTTTTTCTTCCACATATTTTATAGCATCTTTACTTCCTCCATGTATTTGGGGAATACATCTTAAAGTATAAGCATCCTGTACTCTTATTTCTCCTTGTCTACTTATCATTTCACTATCTTTTAATAAGCTTCTTAAGTTTTCAGCTGTTTTTATTTGTCCATTATGAGGTCTAGCCCAATGAATCCTTTCATCATAAGCATCAACTATTCCATTTAACGCTTCAATAGTTAATGCTGCTACAATATCACAAGTTTTAGATAAATTAATGGCATCATATAGTGTTAAGGCTCCAATAGATGTCATTACTTGGGTTCCATTAATTAAGGCTAAACCTTCCTTAGAAGTTAATTCTACCACTTTAATACCAGCTTTGTCCATAGCCTCTTTTCCCGATAATTTCTCACCATTATAATAGGCTTCTCCTTCTCCTATCATAACCAATACCATATGAGACAGAGGTGCTAAATCTCCACTAGCGCCTAAAGAGCCTTTTTCCGGAATTATAGGGTGAACTCCCTTATTTAACATATCTATTAATGTGTTTAAAGTTGAGAGCCTAATTCCTGAATAACCTTTTGCTAATGCGTTAGCTCTAAGTAGCATTACACCTCTTACTTCTTCTTGACTTAAATTATCCCCTACTCCACAAGCATGGGATATTATTAAATTTCTCTGAAGGGTAGTAGTTTCTTCTTTTGTTATATTAACATCACTAAATTTTCCAAATCCTGTAGTTATGCCATATACAACTTTTTCTTCTTCAACAAATTTATCTACCATTTCTCTAGATTTTTCTACCTTAGTTATTGCTTCTTCTGTTAACTCTACTTTATAGCCACCTCTTACTACATTGATAAAATCTTCTAAATTTAAACTATTGCCATCTAAATATATCTTGCTCAAATTAATCCCCTCCATGTTTTATTAAATTATAAGTTCTTTACATTAATTAAATAAAGTGTATAAAAAAGCCACAGATATTATCTGTGGCCTAATAATTTATGTGATTTTATTGAAATATAAGTTAATTTATCCATATTTACCTCACTTTTCATAAGGACAATATTATCTAATTCAAAGCTATAATTTATCTTTTAATTTGCAAATATTTAATTTCTTCAAAACTCTTTTCTAATAACACTTTTCTTCCCAATGTAATATGAGGCTTAAAACTTCTTTTCTCTTTGAAAAATCCTAAAGTACTCATCTCATACTTTATTATATCATAAATACTATTTAATTTTTTAGATTTTTCATCTAGTCTTATCTAAATTACACCCTAATTTTTTCTTATTAAAATATCCAATATCATTAAAATTAACCATTATTTTGTGGTTTTCTTCTAAATTATTTAAATTATATTTTTCTTGTACTTTCCCTTTTAATTATTTGAATTGGAAGATAAGTGTCTTCATCTTCTACTATTCCTTCATCTATTTCCTTTATTATTCTTCTAATAGCAACTGCACCTATATCGTAGTAAGGTTCTTTTA
>JAAZMA010000254.1 GCA_012799055.1 Tissierellia bacterium | reverse complement strand
TTTATGCCAAGAACAGAAGATATGAACAAATTATTAGAAATAGTAAAAAAAGAAACTATACCAGCATTAGGATGTACAGAACCTGTTGCTGTGGCCTATGCAGTATCTGTTGCAAATAAATATTTAGACGGAGAAATTCAGGAATTAAATATAAAGACTAGTAAAAACATATTTAAAAATGGAAAATCTGTAATAATTCCTAATACTGAGGAAAGAGGATTGGATTTAGCAGGAGGCTTAGGAATTGTTTGTGGGAATCCAGAACAAGGTCTAATGGTATTGAAGGATGTAAATGGAGATTCAATCCATGAAGTTCACAATATATTAGATGAAGGGAAGGTAAACATAAGTTATATAGAAGATTCTCCAGATGTATATGTGGAAGTCTTTGCTAAAAGTGAAAATACAGATGTGATTGTATTATTGAAAGATAGTCATAATCATATAGATACAGTTAAAGTAAATGGAAAAGTAATTTATAAAAATGTCCTGGAAAAAGAGAAAGAATCTAATGATTTTTTAGAGGAATTATCTATTAAAGATATTAAAGAATTTGTGGAAACAGTACCTATAGAGGAAATTGCTTTTATAGAAGAAGGAATTGAGATGAATAATTTAGCTGCAGAAATTGGCATGACAGAAGGCAAAGGAATGGGCATAGGTTTTACCTTGAAGAAATTATCTGAAGAAAACAAATTAAATATTAGTGGGCCTACTAAAGCTAGAATTTTAACAGCAGCAGCTGCAGATCTTCGAATGGGTGGTGGAGTTTGCCCAATAATGACTAGTGCAGGTAGTGGAAATCAAGGTTTAGGAGTAATTCTACCTATAGTCGTAGTTGCAGAAGAACAGAATATAGAGAAAGAAAGACTAATTAGAGCAGTATTTTTTGCCCATATTATCAACAAATATGTGAAGATTTTTACAGGAAAACTATCTTATATGTGTGGCTGTGGTATAGCGGCAGGAGTTGGTGCCAGTGCAGGTATTACTTGGATGTTAGGTGGTAGTATTGAACAAATAAGTGGGGCTTGCAACAATATGTTGGCAAATCTTACTGGTATGATTTGCGATGGAGCCAAAGAAACCTGTGCACTAAAATTAGCTACATCTGCAGAAGAAGCAGTAATTGCAGCTTATTTAGCAAATAAAAACATAATGCCAGAAGCAAATATTGGCGTAGTAGGAAATACCCTAGAAGAAACAATTAAAAATGTAGGCAAATTGTGTAAAGCAGGTGCCTCATCTATGGAAGCAGCAATAATTAGTATTATAGATTAATTATTTTTTAAAAAGCTATTAATACAATTAGTTTCAATAACTAATTGATTTTAAAATAAAGATTTTAAAATATAAAAGGAGAATAGATTTGGATGGGGAATGCTAAAGAAAGCAGCTTCAGGTGCTGCAAAATCTTCACTACAAGTAATTGCAGCTTGTGCCACATCTGGAATAGTAGTAGGTATGCTTTCACTAACAGGTTTAGGACTAAAACTTTCAAATATTATTATAGGATTAGGTAAAGGAAATCTATTTATATCCCTAGTATGTGCCATGGTAGTTAGTATGATATTAGGTATGGGTTTACCTACAACAGCAGCTTATATAATTGCAGCAACCTCAGTAGCACCAGCATTAATAGAATTAGGTATACCAAATTTAGCTGCCCATTTATTTATTTTATATTATGCATCCATATCTGCCATAACACCACCAGTAGCAGTAGCATCCTATGCAGCAGCTGGTTTAGCAGAAGAAAATGCTATGAAGGTTGG
>JAAZMA010000135.1 GCA_012799055.1 Tissierellia bacterium | reverse complement strand
TCCTGGTCCTGGGAAAGGCTGCCTATCTACTATGCTATCTTTAATGCCAAGTTTTCTACCCACTTCTCTTACTTCTTCCTTATACAGTTCTCTTAAAGGTTCTATTAATTCAAAATCCACATCTTCTGGTAATCCTCCCACATTGTGATGGCTTTTTACTGCTACTTCTCCATCTTTACCAGATTCCACCACATCTGGATATATGGTACCTTGTACTAAAAAGTCTATATTCTTTAATTTTTTCTGTTCTTCTTCAAATACTCGTATAAACTCTTCCCCAATAATTTTTCTCTTTTCTTCTGGATCAGTTACACCTTTTAATTTATTTAAAAATCTATCTTTTGCATCTACAGTAATTAAATTCATGTGGAATTCATCTCTAAATACTTGTTCCACTTCTTCTTTTTCATTTTTTCTAAGTAATCCATGGTCAACAAATACACAGATTAAATTATCCCCAATGGCTTTATGAACTAATACTGCAGCCACAGAAGAGTCAACACCACCAGATAAAGCACATATAGCTTTCTTATCTCCTACTTTGATTTTAATTTCCTCTATGCTTTTATTAATAAAATCTTCCATTAATTTCTCCCCTATCTTATGCTATAATTTGGAGCTTCCTTAGTAATACTTATATCATGAGGATGATTTTCTATTAAAGAAGCGCTAGTTATTTTAATAAATCTAGCTTTTTCTTGTAAATCTTTAATGTTCTTAGCTCCTATATATCCCATACCAGAACGTACTCCACCTAATAATTGATATACTACATCTCCCAATGGTCCCCTATAGGGCACTCTACCTTCTACTCCTTCTGGTACTAATTTTTTAGTATTTTCTTGGAAATATCTATCTTTACTACCATCTTGCATAGCTCCAATGGAACCCATTCCCCTATATACTTTAAATCTTCTACCTTCATATAGTTCTTCTTCCCCAGGGCTTTCTTTAGTACCTGCAAATAGTGAACCTATCATAACTATATTAGCCCCTGCTGCAATTGCCTTGGTAATATCTCCAGAATATTTTATTCCTCCATCGGCAATTACTGGAATATTATATTCCTTCGCAGCTTTAGCACAATTGATTATGGCTGTTATTTGAGGAACACCAATGCCTGTAACAACCCTTGTAGTACATATGGAGCCAGGTCCTATACCTACCTTTATTGCATCTGCTCCTGCTTCTATTAAATCTATAGTTGCTTCTGCCGTTGCTACATTTCCTGCAATTACTTGAAGTTTTGGATATTCTATTTTTATCCTTTTTACTGCTTCTATAACACCTTTGGAATGTCCATGGGCAGTGTCTACTACTATTACATCAACTTTAGCTTTCACCAGTGCATTAACTCTATCCATCATATCATCAGTTACACCTACTGCTGCTCCTGCTAATAACCTTCCAGAACTGTCTCTAGCTGAATTAGGATATTCTATGGATTTTTCAATATCTTTTATGGTAATTAGTCCTGCTAATTTATAATCTTCATCTACTAAGGGTAGTTTTTCTATTTTATATTTTTTCATTTCTTCTAATGCTTCATCCATGGTAGTTTCCCTAGTTCCTGTTACTAAGTTTTCCTTGGTCATAACATCGTCTATTTTTTTAGTAGTGTCCGTTTCAAATCTAATATCCCTATTGGTAATTATTCCAACTAAAGTTCCATCTTCTTCAATAATAGGTACTCCAGATATATGGTATCTTTCCATTAATTCTAAGGCATCGGAAACATCGTGGTGACGTGATAAATGAAATGGATCTGTAATTATACCATGTTCAGACCTTTTTACCCTATCTACTTCTAGGGCCTGTTCTTCTATGGTCATATTTTTATGAATTATTCCTATGCCACCTTCCCTTGCCATGGCTATGGCCATTTTTGATTCTGTTACCGTATCCATGCCAGCACTCATTAAAGGAATATTTAATTCAATACTTCGAGTCAAAAACGTGTTTATTTTAGTTTCCCTAGGTAATACTTCAGACTTCCCAGGCAATAATAATACATCATCAAAGGTTAAACCTTCTCCAACAAATTCCAAATCAAACTCCTCCTTTTGTTTTTTTATTATGAATAGTATACCACAAATTTAACAAATCCTTACTTAAATATAATTATATTATAATAATTATGTATTTTTTATAAGTTAACAAAAATTTATTAATCTGTCAAGGAAGTTATTTAAATTAAAACTTCCCTACAGTTGTGGGAAGTTTTTACTGTTTTTTTGCAAGTCCGTCTCTAAGAAAATCTACTAAATAATTAGCATTTTTTTCATATTCATCTAAACCTTTAGGATTGACAATTTGATGAAGGTTTAAAAACAAGTAATTTATAATATTTATAACAAATTCCTTAGGTAAGTCCTCTCTAATTTCCTCTCTTTCATAAGCCCTTTGTATTATATTATCTATATTTTTAAATCCATATTTTTTAGCAATCTGGTTTAAATAATCTGCCCTATCTATATAATATTTATTTAATATTTCCCTATGAACAGGGCTTCCCCATTCTCTCACAAAACCTTGAGTGAACTTATTTATATGTGGATTTTTATGTGCAAACTTCATTCCGCTTTTTATAAATGCCTTTAATATTGTAAATATATCCTCATTTAAATTCATAGAAGCCATTTCTTTAGACATAAATCTAAGTTTTTCCTCTCCAATAATGTCCATTAAACACATATATAAGTCTTCTTTATTCTCATAATGATAATAAAAAGTTCCCTTGCTTATTTCTGCTTCCTTTAAAATATTGTTTAAAGAGGCATTTTCATAACCTTTTTCTCCAAATTCAATCATTGCAGCTTCTATTAGTTCTTCCCTATTCTTAAAAGATTTTTCTTTCTTTTCATCCACTATTACCACCCTTATACCTTTCTTCCTTGATTACACCTTCACTTTTTTATCAAATAATTTGTAGGATATTATATTTAAAAATAATAAATAAACAAGTCCAATAAAATAATATTGATTGTAAGTAAAATAAAGGCTTCCTTCTCCTCTAATTATACTACTAATAGCCTTAACATACCAAAATCCTGGAGCCAAAGAAAAAAACAGTTCTTTTTTGTCTACAAAAAATAAAGCAATAATGGGAAATATCACCAATGTCCCTAAACCTTTCATTACAGCAAAACCTTCTATTTTATTATTAGATAAAGAATTTATCAATAGTCCATACATAGGAGCTTCAAAAGAAGCTAAAAAGGCAATGGATAATATGTTTTTTATAGGAATTTCTCCAATATTGGAAAACCAAATTACAAATACAGTAGAAATATATGTTAAAACAAATACCATAATAAATCTAAAGGACAAAAATTGATTAATACTTAAAGGAGTTACTTGTACAGAGGCTAAAATATTGTCGTCCCTATCTTCAAGAATTGAAAAGGCTACTAATGCCCCAAAAGATATGGGGACTATTAAAGTAAGTATTGAAATAATTAAATCTGCATATAAGTTTACACTGAATCCATTTCTATCTGCTAACCAAGGAACAAAATATCTCCCTAAAAAACCAAATAAAATTGGATAAATAGCCATAAACCCCATCATGGAATCCCTTCTCCATTTTTTTAATTCAGATTTAATAAAACTACTATTTCTTCTCCAGTTAGTTTTGAAAAGTGAACAGGCATTTCAAAACCTACACCTATTTCTTCATAATATGATTTATTATAATTTCCCAAATCTTTCCCTTTATACAAAATCTCTCCTTCATATTTCCCTATCAATTTAGTAAGAATTTTCTGTGTAGTGCTTTTTCCTACTCCACTAGGCCCAAGAAGCCCAAATATCTCCCCATTTTTAATCTGGAAAGATATTCCTTTAATTGTTTCTTCCTTGTTTTTTGGATACTTAAAAATTAGATTGTTGATTTCATACATAATAACCCCCCCTTATATAATCTTTCTCTAAAACAGTGGCACTGGCCTATTTTTCAATAGACCAATCAGTCTAGACTAGTAAGTCTATTGTATTGTAATTACTAATTTTTGTCAATAAAAAAGAAGAACAAATTTGTTCTTCCTTATTCCAGTTCATCTACCACTATTTCATTAGAGTTAAGGATATTTATGCTATTTTTTCCTTCACCATATATCAACTCACCTTTAGCTACATTCTCTGTTTCTGTAATATTCCATTTTACATTTCCCCGAAGCTTTTCTCTATTAGATACATGAGCTTTTATTTTTGCATCTATATCTTTTCCTAATCTAATTTGAGAATGATTTACATTGTCTATAATCCAATCTCCTTTAATCCTATCCACTATTAACTGTAAGTCCTCCCCACCATTTATTTCTACCTTCTTGTCCTCTGGTATTATAAGCATAAAATCATGAGCATGGACATTATAAGCTCCCTGATTGTGCCCAGATGTGTTAGCAAAGGAAATATATAAAGTGTTGCCTGATTCATTGATTAAAAAATAATCATTATTTAAGAATTTTTTAGCTTCCTCTTCACTAGTTGTGGTAATATTTAATGAACCAGTAGCAGTTATTTTATTGCTTTCCTCGGTTCTAACTGTTAAATTAGAATAATTAGATGAATTAATTACAATTTTATTAATTTTATCTTTTACCTCTATCTCATTATTGGGAATTTTATAATTAAAAGTCTCAGCAGAAACCATAGTATTAATTTTATTCATAACACCTGTTTCTATCAAACCATAAATACCTATGTTTATAAATACTATTATTAAAACTATAAAAACACTTAATACATCATATTTTATTATGGCATCCTCACCTTTGAATTTATAGCTAAACCAAAGAATCTCTCCCCCTAATAGAAACAACACTGCAGGCCAAAATTTAATGGCTAATTCTACTGCAGATACCTTGTTTATTTGGGCTATAAATATTAGGATTCCAAAAGCAATTAAAACGATTGCCATGGAAATTGTCCCTACTCGTCTTTTTTGCATCTCTCATGAACCTCCCCATCTACTACTTTTTTATTTTTAGCTAATAATTTAATTCCTCCAATGATAAATATTAAAGCTACTATGGAAGTCTGAATATAGTTTCGTATTTCATAAGGTATAAGAGGATAAAGTATCCGTTCTAAAATAATTAATATTCCTATTATAATAAGCCCTATTCCTATCCATTCAGGTTTTATTTTTAGAAATTCAAGATTAATCCTATGTTCTTTAACATCTGTGCCATTTACAGAATGCAATACATCAAAAAAACTATAGAACCAAATTAAAGGTAGTACAAATAAGAATAAACTTATATTTAGCCATCCCATGAAAAATATGGTAAAGAAAAATCCCCCCATTATTATTAATCCTTTTTTCTGATAACCTAGATACATATGTCCTGCACCAGGTATTATGGAC
>JAAZMA010000264.1 GCA_012799055.1 Tissierellia bacterium | reverse complement strand
TAAATCTAGAAATTATATCTGGAGGAAACTCTAGTAGTCTACATTTAATTATGGAAGATAAAATAGTACCAGGTGTAAATAATTTAAGGCTAGGAGAATCCTTAGTGCTTGGAAGAGAAACTGCTTATGGCAATAAAATAGAAAATACCTATGAAAATGCTTTTCAATTAGTGGTGGAAATCATAGAAGTAAAAGAAAAGCCATCAGTTCCAAGTGGAAAAATTGGTATGGATGCCTTTGGTAAAGAACCTAGTTTTGTAGATAAAGGCATCAGAAAAAGAATAATAGCAGCCATAGGAAAGCAGGATATAGAATTTGATACGCTTATACCAGTAGATAAGGGTATAAGTATATTAGGAGGTAGTAGTGATCATTTACTATTAGATGGAACAGAAAGTGAAATAGATTATCAAGTAGGAGATACCATAAGATTTAATTTATCCTATGGAGGTATATTAAGTGTCATGACTTCTGAATATGTAAAAAAAGAAATAGTTTAGGCAATGGACAATTATCGAAGTCATACCCTTATCCTTAAGATGACAGGATCAAATATGATCATGGCAGGCCAAGAATCCTCAATTGACTATTCAAGGCATTTACTATATCATTAAATACATCAATTTAAATTAGGTGATAATATGGATTTGTTTACACTAAATATGGAAAGTCAATTGGAAAAAAATGCACCCTTAGCAGATAGAATGAGGCCTAGAAATATTTCTGAATTTGTTGGTCAATCCCATATACTTGGTGAGGGGAAATTTTTAAATAGGGCAATAAAAGCTGATAGATTAAATTCTATGATATTTTATGGTCCCCCAGGCACAGGGAAAACTACTTTGGCCATGATAATTGCCAATACTACTAATATGCATTTTGAAAAATTATCAGCTGTAACTTCAGGAGTAAAGGACATACGAGAAGTAGTACATAATGCAGAAGAAAGATTAAAATTATATAGTAATCGAAGTATATTATTTATAGATGAAATCCATAGATTTAATAAAGCCCAGCAAGATGCACTACTTCCCTTTGTGGAAAGGGGTATAATTATTTTAATAGGCGCCACTACAGAAAATCCATATTTTGAGGTAAATAAAGCTTTACTTTCTAGAATGATGGTAATTCCACTATATCCATTAAAAAATCAGGATATAGAAAAAATTGTTATTAATGGACTAAAGGATAAAGACAGGGGATTAGGTAATTTTAAAGTAAATATTAATAGGGATGCTATGGATTATTTAATTACCATATCTGATGGAGATGGAAGACTGGCATTAAATTCATTGGAAATTGCTGTTCTATCAACACCAAAGGATAGAGAAGGAATAATAAATATAGATTTGGACACTATAAAAGAATGTATATTAGTAAAATCAGCAAAATACGACAAAGGAGGAGATGAACATTACGATACCATCTCCGCCTTTATTAAGAGCATGAGAGGTTCCGACCCAGATGCTACATTGTATTGGCTAGCAAAAATGATAAATGCAGGAGAAGACCCTAAGTTTATAGCTAGAAGAATAATAATTTGTGCCTCTGAAGATGTGGGAAATGCTGATCCCAATGCATTAGTTGTGGCAACATCAGCTTTTCAAGCTGTAAATGTAATTGGGATGCCTGAAGGAAGAATAATATTAGCACAGGCAGCTTTATATGTAGCTTGTGCTCCGAAAAGTAATGCAGTTTATATGGGGATAGATAAGGCTTTATCTGATATTCGTAATAAGCCTATGGGGAAAGTACCAGGCCATTTAAAGGATGCATCCTATAGTGGAGCAAAAAATTTAGGATATGGGAAGGGATATAGATATCCCCATGATTTTAATAATTCCTATGTAAAACAACAGTATTTACCTAATGGATATGAAGATGTAAAATACTATAATCCTACTAATAATGGATATGAAAAGGAGATAAAAAAATATCTATCTAAATTATTTGACAAAGAGAATTAATCTAATTATAATAATATAAAGTTCATATTAGACTATGATGGGAAAAGTAGATATAAGATTTAGTTCTAGGGAGTCAGGGGGAGTGGGAACCTGATACTAAACTTATATTGAAGAACGCCCCTGAGTCTCTAAAAGAAATCTTTTGAGAGTAGAATTAGACGACTTCACATCGTTATATGTGAAAAAGATGGCTGTTATTAATAATAGCAGCAATTAGGGTGGTACCGCGAACCTTTCGTCCCTTTGGATGGAAGGTTTTTTTATATTAAAAATAATGAAAGGAGAATATATATGAAAACTACAATTAAGGAAATATTTAGAGAAACAGAAAAATATTTAAACAAAGAAGTAGAAGTTGAAGGATGGATTAGAACCTTAAGATCTTCTAAAAGATTTGGATTTATTGAATTAAATGATGGAACTTTTTTCACAAATTTGCAAATAGTATTTAGTGAAAATATGGAAAATTTCAAGGAAATCGAAAAGCTTCCCATTAGTTCAGCTATTGTAGTAAAGGGAACTTTAGTGAAAACTAAAGGGGCTAAACAACCCTTTGAAATACAAGCTAATGAAATAATACTAGAAGGATATTCAGACAAAGACTATCCTTTACAAAAGAAAAGACATACTTTTGAATATTTACGGACTATTGCCCATCTTAGACCTAGAAGCAATACTTTCAATGCAGTATTTAGAGTAAGATCCCTTACAAGTTTTGCAATACACAAATTTTTCCAAGAAAGAGGATTTGTCTATGTTCATACTCCAATTATAACTGGTAGTGATGCAGAAGGTGCAGGAGAGATGTTTACTGTTACTAACTTTGATTTAACCAATGTACCTTTAACAGATGAAAAGGAAGTGGACTATACTAAAGATTTCTTTGGAAAAGAAACAAACTTAACAGTATCAGGGCAATTAGAAGCAGAAGCTTATGCACTAGCTTTTAAGAAAGTATATACTTTTGGACCTACTTTTAGGGCAGAAAATTCAAATACTGCAAGACATGCAGCAGAGTTTTGGATGGTAGAGCCAGAAATAGCCTTTGCAGATTTACAAGACAATATGGATTTAGCAGAGGACATGATGAAATATATAATAAAATATGTTTTAGAAAATGCAAAGGAAGAAATGGAATTTTTCAACTCCTTTATTGACAAAGGTTTAATTTCTAGATTAGAAAATATAGTTAATTCAGAATTCGGTTCTATTACTTACACTGAAGCCATAGATATACTTAAAAAGTCTAAAGTAGAATTTCAATATCCAGTAGAATGGGGTATAGACCTACAAACAGAACATGAAAGATATATTTCAGAAAAAGTATTTAAAGGGCCAGTATTTGTAACAGATTATCCTAAAGAAATTAAGGCTTTTTATATGAGATTAAATGAAGATGAGAAAACTGTTGCTGCTATGGATTTACTTGTACCAGGCATAGGTGAATTAATAGGTGGTAGTCAAAGAGAAGAACGATTAGATGTATTAGAAAGGCGAATTGAAGAAATGGGAATGGATAAAGATGACTATTGGTGGTATTTAGAATTGAGAAAATATGGTGGGACGAAACATGCAGGTTTTGGCCTAGGGTTTGAAAGAGCCATTATGTATTTAACTGGAATGACCAATATTAGGGATGTAATTCCATTTCCTAGAACAGTAAAATCAGCGGAATTTTAATTAAATTAAAATGGCAGGGGTGGTTCCTATCTATTGAATTCAAACCATTCTTAACCTTTAGATTAATATTTTATAAAACCCTTGAATGTTTTTAGAATTTTTGCTATAATGTATTCTAAATCAATATTTACTATGAAAGGAAGTAGTAGGTCCTATATTAATTCCAGAGAGCTGTTGTGTGGTGAAAAACAGTATTAATTAAGACTGAACTCGTCCTTGAGTAGTTAGGGTGAAATTATTAGCCTTAACCGATTTAGCTTCGTTACAGCTTTTAAGCAGGATAGCAATGCTATCAATTAGAGTGGTACCGCGGATACACCTTCGTCTCTATTTTGACGAAGGTTTTTTTGTATTTAAATTTAAGGAGGATGAAAATGACAGAATATAATCCAAAATTAATTGAAAAAAAGTGGCAAGATATTTGGGATGAAAAAAAGGTGTTTGAAACAAGTTCTGACAAATCTAAACCAAAGTTTTATGCATTAATAGAATTTCCCTATCCTTCTGGGCAAGGGCTTCATGTAGGCCATCCTAGACCTTATACAGCCTTAGATATTCTTTCTAGAAAGAGAAGATTTGAAGGATACAATGTGTTATTTCCCATGGGTTGGGATGCTTTTGGACTTCCAACGGAAAATTTTGCAATTCAACACAAAATTCATCCAAAGGAAGTTACAGAAAAAAATGTGAAAATGTTCAAGAGACAATTAAAATCTTTAGGCTTTTCTTTTGACTGGTCTAGAGAAATTAATACTACAGACCCAGAATACTATAAATGGACCCAATGGATATTTATTAAGATGTTTGAAAAGGGCTTAGCCTATAAACATGAAATGCCTATTAATTGGTGTCCATCTTGTAAAGTGGGTTTAGCAAATGAAGAAGTAGTAGCTGGTGGTTGCGAAAGATGTGGTGGAGAGGTAGTTAGAAAAACTAAAAATCAATGGATGTTAAAAATCACTGAATATGCAGATAGATTAATAGACGATTTAGATACTGTAGATTATATAGATAGAGTAAAAACCCAACAGACCAATTGGATAGGCCGTTCCCATGGAATGGAAGTGGAGTTTAAAATATCAGGTAAAAATGATTCACTAAAAGTATTTACTACTAGGCCAGATACACTTTATGGGGCAACTTATATGGTAATAGCAGCTGAGCATCCATTAATTGAAAAGTATTCAGAAGATATTAAGAATCTAGAGGAAATAAGGGATTATCAAGAATATGCCTCTAAAAAATCGGATTTTGAAAGAACAGAGTTATCAAAAGAAAAAACAGGTGTAGAAATCCAAGGAATAAAAGCTATTAATCCTGTGACTCAAAAGGAAATTCCCATTTGGATTTCAGATTATGTTTTAATGAGTTATGGAACTGGTGCCATAATGGCAGTACCAGCTCATGATGATAGAGACTGGGAGTTTGCAAAGAAATTTAATCTTCCCATAGTAGAAGTTGTAAAAGGCGGAGATATTGAAAAAGAAGCCTATACAGATACAGAAACTGGAGTATTGGTAAATTCTGAATTAATTAATGGTTTAGAAGTAAAAGAGGCTCAAGAAAAAATAAGTAAATGGCTAGAAGAAAAAGGTCTTGGAGTAAGAAAAACCAATTTTAAATTAAGAGACTGGGTGTTTTCACGTCAAAGATACTGGGGAGAGCCTATACCACTTATTTATTGTGAGGATTGTGGTTGGGTACCAGTACCAGAGGAAGATTTGCCAGTAATGTTGCCAGAAGTGGAAAACTACGAACCAACTGATACAGGAGAATCTCCATTAGCCAATATGCATGATTGGGTAAATACTACTTGTCCTAAATGTGGTAAGGCTGCAAAGAGGGAAACAGATACTATGCCTCAATGGGCAGGTTCATCTTGGTATTTTTTAAGATATATAGACCCTCATAATACTGAAGAGATTGCAGCAAAAGAAGAATTAGATTATTGGATGCCTGTAGATTGGTATAATGGAGGAATGGAACACACTACATTACATTTACTTTATTCAAGATTTTGGCACAAGTTTTTATATGATATAGGAGTAGTGTCTTGTTCAGAGCCTTATAGTAAAAGAACTGCCCATGGCATGATACTTGGAGAAAACAATGAAAAAATGTCTAAATCTAGGGGAAATGTAATTAATCCTGATGATATTGTAGAAGAATATGGTGCAGATACTTTAAGAACCTATGAAATGTTTATTGGGGATTTTGAAAAATCCGTACCTTGGTCTGAAAATGGGGTTAAAGGTTGTAGAAGATTTTTAGAAAGAGTGTGGAGGCTACAAGACGTTGTAGTAGATGGAGAAGAATATACTAAAGAATTAGAAACTAGTATCCATAAAACTATAAAAAAAGTTACAGAGGATTATGAAACTTTAAAGTTTAATACAGCTATAGCAGCCTTAATGACTTTATTAAATGAATTTAACGATGTAGGTAAAATCACTAAAAAGGATATGGCAGTTTATTTAATTCTTTTAAATCCTGTAGCTCCTCATATTACTGAAGAATTGTGGACAGTACTAGAATTAGGTGGTATGCTTAATGAACAAAAATGGCCTAAATATGATGAAGAAAAAACCATAGATGATTTAATAGAAATGCCAGTACAGGTAAATGGTAAAGTAAGAGGAAAAATAACAATATCCCCCAATAGTACAAAAGACATTGCCAGGGAAATGGTAAAAGAAAATGAAGCCATAATGAAACATTTAGAAGGTAAGAAAATAGTAAAAGAAATATTTGTAAAAGGAAAAATATACAATATAGTTGTCAAATAGAATAAAATATGAAATAATTATCCTACTACATTTATGTAAATGTAGTAGGATAAATTTTATT
>JAAZMA010000118.1 GCA_012799055.1 Tissierellia bacterium | reverse complement strand
CCTGGAGGTCCAAATAATAATACATGATCTAAGGGCTCTTGTCTTTCTTTTGCTGCCTGTATAAATATCTTTAATTTATTCTTAGCCTTATCTTGTCCAATATATTCACTAATCCATTTAGGTCTTAATGTAGTTTCACTATCTATATCTTCACTTTGGATTGCACCTGTAACTATTCTCTCATCCCTATTATTCATTTGTTTTCAAACCCTTTCCTAATTTTTTGATAATCTCTTAAGACTCTCCCTTATTATATCCTCCGCATTTAAATCCTCTGTATTAATTTTATTTATTACTTGAATTATTTCACTTCTTGTATATCCTAAGGACATTAGACCATGAATTGCCGTATTTATTTCATTAGTATCCTCTATATTTACATTTTCAACTACTACATGATCTTTTAATTTATCTTTTAACTCTAGCACTATTCTTCCAGCAGTTTTCTTTCCTATTCCTGGTGCAGTACATAATGTATTTAAATCATTATTAACTATAGCATTTTTTATCTGATTTGGTGTCAAAGCAGATAAAGTTCCCAAGGCTGTCTTAGGTCCTATTTTAGAAACTAATAAAAGTAAATTAAATATTTCTAATTCCTCTTCATCAATAAATCCATAAAGATAAATGCCATCTTCTCTTAAATTAAAATAAATATACATAGTGCAAATCTCATTTAACTGTAATTTTGATATAGAGTTTCCCGAAGTAAATATTTTATATCCTATATCATTATTATCTAATACTATATATTCTTCCTTAATTGCAACTATCTTACCCCTTATGTATTCATACAAAATATATCACCCTTTATTATTTCATTAAAAACATGTCTTTGAATTTCAAACAACTACTATGACAAATCGCTACAGCTAATGCATCTGCTGCATCATCAGGCTTAGGTATTTTCTTTAAATTTAATAATAATTTTACCATCTCTTGTACCTGCCTTTTCTCAGCCCTTCCATAGCCTGCAACAGATTGCTTTATTTCTAAAGGAGTGTATTCATAAACACTTTTACCTTTATTTATTGCAGCTAAAATTTCTACTCCCCTTGCCTGTCCCACTTTAATTGCTGTTTTAACATTTTTATTGAAAAAAAGTTCTTCCATAGCCACATCATCTGGATTGTATTTGTCGATTAAAATAGATAATTCTTCATATATTATTTTAAGTCTTTCAGGTAAATTTAATTCTGCTTCAGTAGTTATACAACCATAATCAATTGGTTTATATTTATTTCCCTTATATTCAATTATTCCATATCCTACTATTGCTAAGCCTGGATCAATTCCTAATATAATCATAAAATGCTCCTTCCAAAGAGATTATATATTATTTTAACATATTTTTAAAGAAAAAACTAAGTTAGATATATCTAACTTAGTTTTTTAGGATATAAAATTTTCTAAAACATCTGTTAATTCCTCTTCACTATCTACTATAATCCCATCTATTAATCTCTTTTGGTCTACTTCCTTTAAAAGAGAAATCGGATAATCAGTAAAGACCTTATCTAAAAACTTTCTTCCATTTTCATCAATACCATAGATTGCAATGTATCCATTGGATTCTCCAATAATATAATGATTGGGACATAGATGATTCTTTTCTTCTCTTAAAATAATCTCCTTAACAGAAAAGTGGATTATTTTAAGAGTAGGATAATTCTCCATAATATATTTTTCATATTGTTCTTTTGTCATATTTATAATTTCATCATCAGCACTTTTAAAATTAACTATATTATGCTGACAAGCATTATAATAAGTTTTCAATACTATATT
>JAAZMA010000262.1 GCA_012799055.1 Tissierellia bacterium | reverse complement strand
CTTGTACTTTCCCTTTTAATTATTTGAATTGGAAGATAAGTGTCTTCATCTTCTACTATTCCTTCATCTATTTCCTTTATTATTCTTCTAATAGCAACTGCACCTATATCGTAGTAAGGTTCTTTTACTGTTGTAAGCCCTGGTCTATAAATAGAAGCTAATTCTGTATCTCCATAACCACTAATAGAAATATCTTCTGGTACCTTAATATTGTTATCATAACAATAATTTATAAGACCTATAGCTATTTCATCCTGACAACAAAAAACTGCTGTAATACCTTCTTCCTCTACTAATTTTATTACATTATCTCCTGTATTATATCCATCTTCTATTTCAAATCCCTCTACTGATAAAATAAAGTCTTCTAATCCACTTTCGAATAAAGCTTTTTTAAATCCTTCAATTTTTAGTTTTTCTATGGATTTATTATCTTGGTTATTATCAGTTATATATAGGATTTTTTTATGCCCTAATTTTTTAAGATATTCAGTCATTTTATAAGCCCCTTCAAAATTATCTATAGATACAGAAGGAAAACTATTATTTTTATAATATTTATTTAAATATATAGATGGAATCTTTAATTTCTTTATAGCATTTAATACTTTCTTACTTACAGTTTCAGATATAAATATTACACCTTCTACTTGTTTTGACCTTAATAATTCTAATAATTCTATCTCTCGATTTGCTTCACCATAGCTAGAAGACAGTATAATATCATAATCATACATTCTGCCTACTTCCTCTATTCCTCTAATCATATTAGCTATATAATAGTTTCTAATATCTGTAAGTACTATACCTATTAAATTAGATTTTTTTGTTACTAAGGATCTAGCTACTTGATTTGGTTTATAATCCAACTCCTCTATGGCTTCCAATACTTTTCTTCTTACTGCTGGACTTACTGGCTTTGAATTGTTTATAACTCTAGAAACTGTAGAAATTGAGACTCCTGCCAGCTGTGCCACATCTTTTATAGTTACTGCCATAATATGCCTCCTTTCTGCTTGATTCCTTGTATTTTAGTTGCTTTATCATATTTTAATATTAAAAGTAAATTACACTATGGGTGAAAAAACCCCACTTAAAGTCTTTACCATATTATAGCAATCATAATCAAATTCTTTCTCTCTTAAAGGCACTGTAATATAAATTATTGCCTTAATTTTACCATTAAATTCTATTGGGTGAACTATTATAGATTTCCAATTGGGACTATTTAAAATTAAATCTACATCATTAATATTTTCCCAATCAATTGAAAACTCACCTTTTCTTGCAAATGCAACTTTTTTTACTATATTATAATTTATAAAAGGTTCCTCTTCCCATTCCATACTTTGCCTCATACGAGAATAGGTTTTTATAGGATTTTTATCCTTATCCAAGTAAATTAAAGTACAACTTTCTGCCTCTATTGTTTCAATTAATCTGCCTAAAAATTTAAATATCTTTTCTTCTTTATTTATATTTTCTTTAACTAAATCTATTATATCTAAAATAGCTAATACGTTCCTTTGATCCTGATTAATATTACCAGAAATAATCCCAGCTAATCTATCTACTCTATGCAAAGTGTTGAAAAGATGAGAATCCCAAACTACTACCTTGTTTTTTCCCTCTTCCTTTGCATGATATAGGGCCTGGTCTGCTTTTTCAATTAATTCTTCCTTAAATTGTCCATGTTGTGGAAACATAGCTATACCAATACTTATAGTTATGGTTTCTCTAACTTTTGGAACACGAATGTTTTCAATATTTACTCTAATTTTTTCCCCTATTTTCATAGCCTCTTCTTCAGTAATATTTTTTAAAATTATTACAAACTCCTCTCCTCCATATCTTGCAACTAAATCTGTACTCCTTATACTATTTTTAAGGTTTTTCCCAATTTCACTTAAAACCTCATCTCCCTTTCTATGACCATAGGTATCATTAATCTCTTTAAAACTATCTATATCTAGCATTAAAACTGCAAAAGTTCTTTGGTTCTTTCTAGCATCATCAAATATCTTATTATATTCCTGTTCAAAATGTTTTCTAGTATTAGTGCCAGTTAATTTATCAATGGTAGATAAGATTTTCAATTTATAATTTTCAAGATTAATATAAATAATTGGTGTCAAAGAATAAACCAATCTATGTCTAGTTTTATCAAATCTATTAAAAACTCTTTCAGTTTCTAAATAAATATATCCTTCATTTATTTGATTATAATAAGAGCTTTTTCTTCTATCTTCTCCAACATAGATTGTCTTTGAATCTTTTACTCCAATTGGAATACACATTAGTGCCCTAGTACCCTTTGATAAAAATTCTCTATGAAATTCTATAGTACTTTCGTGAATATTATTATTTATAAGTATCCCATCTTCATATCTATTGGCTAAAGATAATAAGTTTTCATTAGGAGTCCAATCATTGTTTCCATCCAAGGAAATAATTGGTAAATATTTATTAGTATCTTCATCATATCCTAAGATATAACCCCTTATAGCAAAGGTTTCTTTAGCTAAAAATTTTAATATTAACTCTAAATTAGTTTTGTAATTAGAAGTTAATTTAGATATTAATATATCTAAACTTTCAATATCTTTAACATCATCATTTATATATCTACTAACTTCCCTGATTTTTGCAAAATCTTCATCATTCATTAATTCAATTAAAGGTCTATAATCAAAATATTTTTCTATTTTATCTTGGGATTTTATTTCGTCTATACAAATAGTATTTATTTTTTTATTGGTAATTTCATACACCATTTTACTTATTTCTTCTTTAATAATATCTCCATAAAATCTTTTTATAAATCCTTTTTGGAATTCTCTACAAGGGATATTTTTTATAAAACTATATATTGTATCTTGAGTCTCCAACAAACAATTAATACCTTCATAATACTTTCCTTTTTTTGAAAACTTCATACCCAAAATAATATTTAATACTAAATCTAATTGAGGTAAATTGTGTTTTTTCATATTAGCCTCTAGTTTTATTAAATTTTCAATACTTTCATCATCATCTCCTAAAGAATTTGTAAGTATTCCCCTAATATAATCTAATTTAGGAATAGAATATTCTCCTCTCAATTCATCCTCTTCATTGAGAAGATCCATTAAATACTCATAGTCTCCCTCTATTAGTGGTATAAAAGCCAAGTATAATAAAGCATATCTTCTGTCTAAATCAATGTTTTGCTCTCTGTATTCAGCTCTTATTTTTTCTATGGATTCCCTATTATATGTATTATTACCGAAAAATTCTATTAATGCAATTCTAGTCTTGGAAGCCATATATTCATTAATAGAGAATTCTTCAAGATTTTCTATAGCCATTTTTGAATACTTCATAGCCTTATGAAATTCACCAAAGGCAAAATAAAATTCAGATAGAAAATTATAATAATAGCTTATAATCTCAAAACTATAGTTATTATCATTTACTACTTCTTCTAACATAGTATAATAATTATAACTTTGCTCATAATTTCCTATAAGTAAATAAATTATGCTTAAATTCATATTGGTTAAAAATTCTAAGTTGGCATCTTCTATTTCTATGGCTATAACTCGAGCTGCTTCCATATATTTTATTGCTTTATCATACTCATACATTGCCATATAGGTGGAGCCTATGTTGTTTAAAAATATTAATTTAAAATGTAAAATCTCACGATTTTTTACAACACTTAATCCTTTCTCATAATACTCCATAGCCTTTTCATTTTTTCCATATTGGGTATAAATATTTGCTATATTATTTATAGGTTTCGTAGAATTTAACAAATCTCCTACCTTCTGAAAAGCCTCTATACTTTCTTCATATCTATTTAAAGCCTTGTCCATATTCCCATTATAAAATTCTATTAATCCTAGTATATTATATATATTTCCTAGGTTTTTATCTAATTTATTTTCCAACGAAAATTCTAATAGTTGATTCATATTCCTATTAGTTTCTTCAAACTGACCATTTTCTAGAAGTATCCTGTTTTGTAATATTTTAGACTCAACAAGTAAATCTAAATTATTTATTTTCTTAGATAATTTTGTAGATTCTTCTATTTTTTCTATGGCTAATTCCAAGAAATTTCTCTTAATATAGATATCAGCCATACCATTATTAGATATAATTGCATATTCTATTTCATTGGATTTTATAGCCTCCTGAAATAATTCATTATAAATATCTAAAGCCTTGTCATTTTCTCCTTTAGTAGCATAAATATTTCCTAAATTTTTTAATATTTCCATTCTGTATTCCGACTTCAACTCTTTGTCGATTTCATAGGCTTCTTCCCATAATAATACAGATTGAGAACTATATAGTTCCTCTTCTTTTGCCTCATTTATAATAAACTCTAAAGCTCTTATCTTTTGATTAGAGCACATAAGATGATGAATAAACTCCCCCATTACAGCTTTATAATTTGGAGGATAATTTTTTTCCAGATGTTTTGCGATTTTTTCATGAATCTTTATTCTCTCTTCTTCGGCAATTTTATAGTATATATTTCTTTTTAGTCGAATATCATTTATGCTATAGCTATATCCCCAATCTGAAACTCTTACATCTAATAATCTCATAGCAATTAATTCATTTAAATTTTTATTTAAAATATCTGAATCTATATCTAAAATAGATTGTAAAGTGTTTTTAGAAACTGCATCATAATATACTGAAACCACCTTCATTATATCCATATGCTCATCTTTAATTAAATTAAGTTGAGATTCTAATGTTTCTCCAAGGTTTGCCGAAAAATATATATCAGAATACTTTTTGGCCTTTACTTCCCAATAACCTCCAGTACTAAAAAAAAGCTCTCCATTTGCATATAAATCTTTTATTAAATACTCAATATATTTAGGATTACCTTGGCTTTCTTTTAATATAACAGCTGAAAATTTTAAAGGTTTGTAAGATATTCCCAATATATACTGAATATACTCCCCTATTTCAGCTAAATCAAAATTAGTTACCTGCATTTCCTCTACTATTTCGTTTTTAGTCCATTTTAATATAATATCCTTCTTTTCAGAATTTTCCAGAATTACTTTTTCATTATATGAGGCTACTATTATTATTTTTCCGTTTCTCATATTATTAATTATATAATCTATCATATATAGTAACTGTAGACTACATTTTTCCAAATTATCTATAATTAGATAAATAGGTTGACTTTGAGATAATTCCCCTAAATAATTAGCTGTTCTATCAAATAATCTTAGTCTTTCCTTATCTCCGTTTAAAACAATAGAATTATTCATATCTAATGCAGGCTTTAATTCTGGCACTATTCTATATAATTCCTGTGCATATTTATCAAGGATTATTTTGGGGGTATCTTTAATAGTTTGTCTTAATATATTTGTCATTGGTTTTAACTCGCTACTATCTTCTAGGCTTATTTCTGTACTATAAACATCTCTTCCTTTTAATCTTAAAAGATGAGAAATTTCCTTTAACAATCTAGTTTTCCCTGTCCCTGTATTACCTTTTATAAGTACTATCTTATTATCAATATCTCCACTAGTAATTAATTGATCAAAATGTAGTATTCTATTTATTTGTTTTTCTCTGCCAACTATTTTAGTATGAAAATCCAATACTCCCCGTTCCTTAACTAAGTCATATTGAAAATTCATATTAAATTTTCTATTTAAAGCATCTATTAAATCACGAAATTTATAATCCCTTAGATTTGGGTTTTTCATAATAAAAGAATTTATTATGTGATTTAAAAAATCTTCTTGTAAAGAATTTAATTGAAATTCTCCAATATAATCAAATTTATTTCCAAATGGATTATGAAAGTTCTCAGTTAATAAATATAATATTAACATTCCAAAGGAATATTTATCTGCATTTTCATTAATAATATCCTTCTGTTCTAATAGCACTTCTGGAGCTATAAAACTTCTAGTTAAATCATCATACTCAGTGTTAATAATATTATCATGGATTGTAGCTAAATCCATAAGTTTTATACTACCATCTTCTAGTACAAAAATATTTGTAGGACTTAAATATCTGTATATAATCCCCTTATAGTGTAAAAAATCTAAAACATTGGCTACTTGAATTAAAATATTCAATCTTTGATGAAAATTAAAATTTAAATATACCTCATCTAATGTAGGTGCATCTATATACTCTATGGTAGAAAAATATTGTTTAATATTAACCTTTTTACTATCTATGGTACTTATTATGTCAAATTGATAATTTAAAAGAAGATTTTCATGATTTATTTTAGATAGGATGATAAAATTATTTATAAAATAGTCTATAACATTTCCACGTTTTTCACTATTGTACAATTTTAAATATATTTTTTTATCATTTTCCCAAAGATCAAACCCCTGATATAAACTACTATATAAAGAATCATATACTACCCTATCTAATTTATACCTATTATTAATTAATTTCATGACTATTCCCCTTTTCCCCTAAAAAATCTTCTCATTCATTCTCTTTCATTATTTTATATAAGGATTCTAAACCTTCACTTAATGCAACTCTCTTTTCTAATTCTAATCCTTCCATTTTTAATTCTAGAAATCTTACTCTTTTTTCTAATACTTTTTCCACTATTTCATATCCAATAGGTAATACCTCAACTCTAACTACCCTTTTGTCTTTTTCATCCTTTTTCCTAACTACTAAATTGTTTTTTTCCATTCTATCAACTAAATCTGTAATAGTGGAACAAGCTAAGCCCATTTTTTGACTTAATTCACCTATGGTCAATCCTTTGTTGTAAATTAAAAATTGCAATGCAGTAAATTGAGGTACAGTAATGTTAAAATCTTTAAGTATTTCCCTCCCCTCTATTCTTATCATATAATCAATTCGCCTTAAGTGTTTTTCAATACTAATTACACTTTCACAAACAGGCTTTTCCTTAGAATTATTCAATAGAATCTCCTCCAATAAATTTTGTGATTTTAAGGAACGAAAATTTTAAATCCATTAGATACTACCTCAAAAGTAGCTGGCAATTTTCCTCCATATTCTCCATCTATATCTATAGTAATATCCTCAGATGTATTTACAATTAATTTCTTAGTTTTAAAATACTCTACATTTGGGTGATGTATATGTTCCCCTCTGAAAATATTCACAAATATTTGGGCTAAATCTCCCACTTCTGACTTCTTTATAATAACCACATCTAAATATCCATCAGATACATTAGCATCTGGAGCTAGCATTTTAAAACCACCAATGGAAGCTGAATTAGATATTAAAAACAATAATATATCTTCTTCTCTAGAATATTCCTCTGATATAAACTCCACTTTTACAGGTTCAAATTTTTGTCTTGGAATCTCCCTTACTCCTTCAATATAATAAGCCATTCTACCAAAAACCGCCTTTGCCTCAGGTTGTACCTGATATCCCACATTGGTTAATAGTCCACTGGCTGCTACATTAACAAAATATTCTTCATTAACTTTTCCTAAATCTACTTCTTTTATATTTTCATTTTCTATCATTTGAAAAAAATCATCCATATTTCTCGGCAATCCCATATGATTGGCAAAATCATTAACTGTACCAGCAGATAATATTGCCACAGGTATCTTCCTTTCTGATTTTACAATACCCTTGGCTACTTCGTTAACAGTTCCATCTCCACCACAAGCAATTATAAAATCCCAGTCCTCACTACAAGCTTTCATTGTTTCCTTCATTGCATCATCTTTTTTTTGAGTATTAAATTTACTAACAATATACCCTTCATCTAATAATAAATTAGTTAGATAATCTACTCGTTTTTGAATTATTTGCCTTCCTGATGATGGATTGCATATTATCTTAGCCCTTTTCACATAACTCACCTTTCATAAGTATTTAATACTTAGATTATTGTCAATTTAAAATCAATTATTCAAAGTAAAAAAGTAAAGATATAATGATATATATATATAGTATACCAGTCTTTCATTCTTTAGCAATATTAAAAGAACCCATTTTTGGGTCCTTTTAATATTCATTATTTGCCCTTAAAAGCATTTTTAATTATTTCTATTATATCCATTATTAGTTCTATGTAATCTGCTGCATTTCGCACATTATACCCAAGATGAAGTGCAGTCTCAGCTACAGATTCTGAAACAGTATCTACTGCATCTAAAACTATTTCACTACTTGTATCTAATCTTTCAGTAATAGAATTCACATTTGTGGTAAGTCCTGTTATCTCTGGGGATACTTCCTCAATTAATTCCCTTAAATCCTCCGATATATCATTTACATTGGTTGTTATATCAGGTAATTGTTTTAAGGTAGTATCTATTTCTTCCTCATTATCTTCAATTATCTTTCTTGCTTTAAAAATAATTTTGTTTGCATTTCTAATAATTGCTATTAAATAAGCTAATACACCTATGCCTAAAATATACAAAATAAAATTTAATAATTCTTTAACTGTAATAGTAGCATCCATAATTATCACCTGCTACATTGTTTCGTTTTCTTCAGTATTAGCCATATCTTCTAGGTCTTCCACATTTTCTTCCAAGTTTTCTATTTCTACTTCAATTAAATCCCTATCCCTAAACTCTTCAATCCTTTCTTTAATCCCTCTTCTTACTTGTTTCTCTCCTTCTTTTATAGCATCCACTGATTCCCCAATTGTTTTTTTCACATTGTCTGTAGTTTCTTTAGTTTTAGCCACAATATCTTCCCTGGTTTCCTTCCCAGATTTTGGAGCAGTTAGTATTCCTGCCACAGCTCCTATAACTGTACCAATGGCAGTACCTATAGCAACCTTTTTAGCCGTTTCTTTTTTCTCTTGCCTCTCTCTTTCTCTTCTCTTATTTTCAAATAAATCATTTAACCTCATATTGACTCCCCCTTATTTATTAATATGGGTATTATATACCCTCAAATTAAGTAATTAATCATATATAATCTTTTTTAAAAAATAAAATAAATTATAGTTAAATTCTTGAAAATACAATCTTATTAAAGTTTAAAAATAATAAATATTTTCAAATTTTAATTAGTTTAACCTTTAAATAATTTTTATTTCTATTATAATATAGATTATAGATATTATTTTGAGTGTCGAAATACTTACAACAGGAGGTAAAAATGCAAAATTTCATAACATTAAAAGATTTTTTCAAACAAAACAAATGGAATTATATTCTAGGAATCATTTGTTTACTAATAATTGATTCAATTCAATTACTAATACCTCAAATAATCCGAAAAGTTACAAATCTATTGGAAGAAGGATTAATAGTTCCTACAGAACTACTAAAATATTCTCTATTGATTTTGCTAACTGGCTTTTTAATTGCAGCTGGAAGATATCTTTGGAGAATTAATATCTTTGGTACTTCTAGGAAAATGGAACATTATTTAAGAAATATGTTCTTTGAACATTTATTAACCCTATCTCCCAATTATTTTACTACTCATAAAACTGGAGATTTAATGGCCCATGCTACCAATGATATTAATGCAGTAAGGCAGGCATCGGGACAAGGTATTATGATGGCTGTAGATGCCACTTTTTTAACCATATTATCTATGATTATGATGGCTAAAACCACCAATATTAAATTAACCCTAATAGCTTTAGCCACATTGCCATTTATTACTTTAACTGTAAATAAATTTGGTAAAGTAATATATAGAAGATTTACATCAGTACAAGAAGCCTTTGCTAATTTAACTGACACTACCCAGGAAAATTTTGCAGGAATAAGGGTAATTAAATCCTTTGTGCAAGAAGATTTAGCTTTAGAAGAATTTACCCAAGTTAATGAAGATAATTTAAGTAAAAATTTAGCCTTAGTGAAAGTTTCAGGAATATTTCATCCATTGGTTCAATTTGTTTCTTCTATAAGTTTTTTAATAGTTATAATTTATGGTGGTAGATTAGTAATGTTAGATACCATTACACTTGGAGATTTTATTGCCTTTAACAATTATCTAGGACTATTAATTTGGCCTATGATGGCAGTAGGCTGGGTTGTTAATATATTGCAAAGAGGAGTAGCCTCAATGGAAAGGATTAATACCATATTAGATGAAGAATCTGAAATAATTGATAGTGAAAATCCCATCCCTTTAGATAAAGCAAGGGGTAAAATAGAATTTAAAAATGTAGATTTTAAATATCCAGGAGCAAAGGAACCAGTATTAAAAAACATTAATTTTACTATTGAAGAAGGAAAAACCTTAGCTATAGTAGGTAGAACTGGTAGTGGTAAAACAACAATAGTCAATTTATTATTAAGACTATACGATATAGACCATGGAGAAATACTTTTAGACGATATAAATATAAAAGATATTAAAATGCAAGATTTAAGAGAAAATATAGCTTATGTACCTCAAGATAATTTTTTATTTTCCACCACCATTAAAGACAATATTGGCTTTGCCTTTGATGAAGAAGTTTCAGATGAAATGATAATTGAGGCTGCAAAAGCAGCTGAAGTTTATAATAATATAGTAGATTTTCCAAATAGTTTTGATACAGTTTTAGGTGAAAGAGGGGTTACCCTATCTGGTGGACAAAAACAAAGAGTCTCCATAGCTAGAGCTTTAATAAAAGATTCCCCTATTTTAATTTTAGACGATAGTTTGTCTAGTGTAGATACAGAAACAGAAGAAAAAATCCTTAATAATTTAGAAAAACTTACAAATAGGAAAACTACCATTATTATTAGTCATAGAATTTCAACTATACAAAATGCAGATGAAATTATTGTATTAGATGATGGCCAAATAATTGAAAGAGGTACTCATGATATTTTAGTTGAAAATAATGGTTTATATAATTATCTATATGAAAAGCAACTCCTAGAAGAAAAAATATATTAGATTTGGAGGAGGGATACTATGAGTAATTATCACAATGATGAAATAGCTGGGAAATCTTATGATTCACACCTAATGAGAAGAATGCTTAAATACGCTAAACCCTATTGGCACTATTTACTTATAAGTATAGTGCTTATGATGTTGGTTACAGGACTAGAACTATTAAGGCCTTATTTATTTAAAGTAACCATAGATGACTATATTAATGGATACAAGGAACCTATGGTAGAAACTAGTATTACTGAATCTATTCCTGGAGTAGAATTTAATAATAAAAAATATATTCGCTTAAAAAATCTACCATTGGAAGATAAAAATAGATTAGAAAATTTGCCTTTGAAAACCATAGAAAAAAAAGAGGGAAAATATTATTTAGTAGATGTATCTAAAGACGGAAAATCTGAAACCATTACTTTATCAAAGGCTGATTATCAAAAATTTAGAAAACAGGATATTGACGGTTTAACAAAAATAGGTGTAATTTTTTTATTAGCAATAATTCTAGCTTTTATTTTCAATTATTTGCAAGTATATATTTTAAATTATACTAGCCAAAAAATTATTTTTAATATTAGACAGGATGTTTTTTCCCATATTCAAAATCTATCTATATCCTATTTTGACAAAAATCCTGTAGGTAGATTAGTGACTAGAGTGACTAACGATACAGAAACCTTAAATGAAATGTATACTAGTGTGTTAGTTTCTCTATTTAAAGATGTGTTTATATTGGCTGGAATAATGATTGTAATGTTAAAAATGAATTACAAACTAGCATTATTGTCCTTTTCTTTAATTCCCTTTATACTTTTAGCTTCTATTATATTTAGAAAAAAAATAAGGGTGATTTATAGATTGGGAAGGGCACAACTAGCCAGGATTAACTCAACATTAAATGAAAATATTACAGGAATGAAAACCATACAAATATTTAAAAAAGAAGAAAAAATATTTAATGAATTTAATAAAATTAATACAGATTATCTAAATACCTCAGAACGAGAAGTCAGAACTTATGCCATATTTAGTCCATCTATTGAAATAATTAGATCCCTTGGCCTAGCCTTTCTAATTTATTTTGGTGGTGGGCAAGTTGTATCTGGATATATTGAATTTGGAGTACTATATGCCTTTATAGACTATCTACAAAAGTTTTTTAATCCAATACGAGATTTAACAGAAAAATATAATATATTACAATCGGCAATGGCATCCAGTGAAAGAATTTTCGCCATATTAGATGAAGATAATCAAGTAAAGAATCCTAAAACTCCAGTGCCTATAAGGGAAATAAAGGGAAAAATAGAATTTAAAAATGTATGGTTTGCATATGAAGAAGAAAATTGGGTTTTAAAGGATGTTAGTTTTACCATAGAGCCTGGAGAAATAGTTGCCTTTGTAGGTGCTACTGGTGCTGGAAAAACCTCTATTATCAACTTAATTACTAGATTTTATGATATTCAAAAGGGAGAAATATTAATAGATGGGGTAAATATAAAGGAATATAATAAATATGAGCTAAGAAAACATATTGGTGTAGTATTACAAGATGTGTTTATATTTACTGGTAATATTAAAGATAATATAAGATTAAACAATCAAAATATAACAGATGAAGAAATTATAGAAATTGCAAAATATGTTAATGCCCATCACTTTATTGAAAAATTACCTGAACAATATGATGAACCAGTAATGGAAAGAGGCGCCACCCTATCCTCTGGAGAAAGGCAATTATTGGCCTTTGCTAGAACATTAGCCTTTAATCCAAGTATATTAATATTAGATGAAGCTACCTCTAATATTGATACAGAAACGGAACTTTTAATACAAGATGCACTAGAAAAATTAATAAAAGGTAGAACTACAATTGCAGTGGCCCATAGATTATCTACTATACAAAATTCAGATAAAATAATAGTTCTAAGTAAAGGTGAAATTAAGGAAATGGGAAATCATCAAGAGCTATTGGAAAAAGAAGGTCTTTACTACGATTTATACAAACTACAATATAAAGAAGAATTTTTTACAGCTTAAACTTTACTATTTCTTATTTTTGAAGTAAAATAGTCTCAATTAATAAAATTAGGGGTGTAGTATATGTATGATTTTCATATTCATAGCGACTTTTCCATGGATTGTAAATATCTAATGGAAGAAATGGTAAAGGCTAGTATAGATAAAAATATGAAAAGCGTTTGTTTTACAGATCATATTGATTATGAAGTGGGAAAAGATAAAATCGATATAGACTTTAGAACTCAAGACTATTTTCGAAAAGTAAAAAAAGTTAAGTATAAACATTTAAAAGATATTGATGTTTTTGCTGGAGTGGAAATTGGCATGCAGCCGTATTTGGCAAACAGGTATAATAAATTAATTAATAATAATCCTTTTGATTTTGTAATAATGAGTATTCATGCAATTGATGGGACAGATATTTATTTTGACAATTTTACCTATGGAAAATCACCTATTGATGCTATAATAGAATATTATAAATATATGTATCAGTGTTTATTGTCATTTGAAAATTTTGATATTATAGGCCATATAGATTATATAGACAGATATTTTGAAAATTCTTCAATGGTTCCAGATTTTAGTGAATATTCCTTTATTGTAGAGGATATTTTAAAATTAATTATTGAAAAAGGCAAAGGCATAGAATTAAATACAGCAGGAAAAAGATATGGATTAGATTATTATCATCCAAAAATTGATATATTACAACTATATAAAAATTTAGGAGGAGAAATAATAACCATAGGTTCTGATGCCCACAGTCCAGAACATATAGGATATGATTATAAATTAGCAGAAAAACTGCTAAAAGAAATTGGCTTTAAATATATTTATATATTTAAAGAAAGAAAAAAGTACCCAATTCATATTTCTTAAAATTCTTTTCTTTCAATGAAACATTGGGCATTCCTGTGGCATTGGGGACAATAATAGATATGTACACATTTGTCCCTAGCCACTCCATCAGCCAAATGACTAATATCATCTAATAAATATGGACTATAAGAATCCATATAATTAACTTTAGCCCCCTTATCTTCCATGGGACTATTACATATTTTACATTTATATTTTATTTCATATAAACCATTACACAATGGACATATATTTCTCATAATTATCTCCTAAAATTTATTTACTTTTATTATTAGGAAAAAATCTATATAATATGCAATAAATCAGTCCCATAGGGAAAATATATTTTTCCCATAATACAACAAACCCTTAGGATAAATCCTAAGGGTTTGTTGTATTACCGCGATGCCGTCCATCCCAACTAATTCACACCCGCCTCTCACAAGGTGGGTGCCCTGCCAATAATTTCGAACTTCCATTTAAGGCCTGCTCTACATTACTGGACCCGAACTCCCGTGTTCACCATGTCGGTTGAATTATATGGGTCAACGTACATCGCAGAAATATTCTCTATATACATTATACCTTTTATTCATCTATTCTTCAAGTTATAGACTAAAGATTTTTTTGGAAATTTTTAACTGGCAAGAATTTTATCTATCTCCACTTCATCTAAGGTTTCTTTTTCCAATAAAGCCTTTGCAATTTTTTCTAAATAAATTTTATTTTCCACTAAGACTTTTTTAGTATCTTGATAAAAATTATCTAAAATATCCCTAGTCCTTTCCATTAAGGAAATATCCGTATTTAAATTACTATTTAGTATTATGTCATAATTTATAAGCCCTATTTTATCATCCATACCATAATTACCCAATAGTGCTAAAGTCATCTCTGTTGCTTTTTTTAAATCTGAAGAGGCACCAGTGGTAATATTGTCTTTGCCAAATATAATTTCTTCTGCAGCCCTTCCTCCCAAGGCAATTTTAATATTGTTTTCTATATCTATTTTAGTTTGATACATTCTATCTGGAGGAATGTTTAAACTAAACCCTCCCATACCTTTAGTACTAGGTATTATACTAACTTTTGTTACCCTATTGTTTTTAGTAATTTTTTTTGTGATTAAAGCATGTCCTGCTTCATGATAAGCTGTAATCTTTTTATCTCCTAGAGAAATACTAGATCTATCTTTTTTTTCATCTCCTACTAATATTGCATAATATGCCTTATTAATATGTTCATTATTAATATTTTTGTCCTTGTTTCTAGCAGCAATTATTGCAGATTCATTCATCAAATTCTCCAATTTAGCACCACTAAAATACACAGTTTCTAAAGCCAGTTTCCTTAAGTCCACCTCACTAGATATAGGCTTATTCATACTATGAAGTTTTAATATAGAATATCTAGCATTTACATCTGGAAGGCCTATTTCAATTTGCCTATCAAATCTTCCAGGACGAAGTAATGCCTCATCTAGAGTATCTATTCTATTTGTAGCTGCCATTACTATTATACCTTCATTTCCTTTAAAACCTGACATTTCTGTAAGTAGTGCATTTAAAGTTCTATCTCCTTCTTCACTACCTCCATGGGAATTGCCACCTTTTCTCTTCTTACCAAGGGCATCTATCTCATCTATAAATATTACTGATTTTCCATCTTCCTTTGCTTTTTTAAATAATTCTCTTATTCTACTGGCTCCAAGACCTGCATAAACTTGAATAAAATCTGAGCCTGACACTGGATAAAAAGATACATTGGCTTCACCTGCTAATGACTTAGCCAATAAAGTTTTCCCAGTGCCAGGTGGCCCATATAATAATACACCCCTAGGCATTCTAGCTCCATATTTACTATATATTTCTGGATTTTTTATAAAATCCACTAATTCTTTTAAAGATTCTTTTGCCTCTTCATTTCCAGCCACATCTTCAAATGTAATTTTCCCTTTATTAGAATTTTCCATATCTATTTTAGACATTAAAGCCATTTCTTTTTCCGCTTGTTTTGAGTAATTTTTATTAGTAAAATAAGCCAGTAACCCTATGCCCATTAATAAAAACATAATAGTAATAATTTGGGCAGGAATTAAACTGTTATCCTCTATTACTTCCACATTATTAAGCAACAAGTATTCTTTAAAATCTTCCCTTCGAGGATTATCTGTAATAAATAAATCTCCATTTTTAAATTTTCCTTTAAGCTGAGATTTATCTTTTAATTCCACTTCTTGAACCAAATTCTTTTCTATATGTTCTAAAAATAATTTATAGGGAATTTCCTTATACTCTTTTTTATTATTTAGAGATAAAAATATATTTGAAACTAAAGCAATAAATATTATCAAGATTAATAATATTTTAAAAGTAGATTTCTTCTTCATTTATATCCCCTTCTTAGTTTACATAATATATAAAAATTATAACATTACTAGGCTTTAATGTCTATTTGATAAATTTGGTAAATTTATCTGCCTAAAATATATAATATTTTATCTAGTTTTTCCAATTGCTCCTCATTTAGCATTGGCCTAAGGCTTTCTAATTGTTGAAATACTCTTTCGTATTCTTCCTCAGTCATAGTATTTTCCATATCTTCATTAATTTTAATTATTTCAAAAAAAATATCTTCCTCTGACTTATCTTTATAAGTCTCACTTAAAGTGGAAATTTTCTCAATATCCTCATCTGTTGGTGAGAAGTTTTTAAACTCCTCCATAATATTTTTCATATTATCCTTTTTCTCCAAAGATAACACCTCCCATATATTCTAATCTAATCTATGTATTTTAGTTCCAATATATTACCAAATAATTTGGTAACTTTTATTAATTGGCAGCATAGAATAATATATATGTATAATTTTAGGAGGTACTGCCATGGATAATATATTATTATTAATATTGTTATTTTTCATAATAAATAGGAAAAAAGAAAGGGAAGTTTTACAAACAGAAGAGGAAGATTTAAATAAAATTGTTGTAGCAAAAGATACTACAGTAAAGCTTAAAGAAAACAAATTTGTTTTAAATATTCCACATACTCAAGAAAAAGTAAGATTAATGAAAAAAATTGGACCTTATTTCCCTCCTGAATATATAGCTCCTATTAATAAATCCATTATGATTACAGAAAAAATCCTTGGATTATACGAAGCTATCTCTTTTATGGGAAACCCGACAATTAATTATATTGAATCCTCCATTCCAATGGTAGATAATAGAGAAAGAATTAATTACATAATGAATACTATAAAAGATGAAATTTCTAAAGAAGAAATAAAGGATATGGGGCTTGTTTTAGACATTATATTTAATATGGATAAATACAAAAGCATGTTGGCTATGCTTAATACCTTTATTTCTGATCCTAATAGTTTAAATGAGCCTAAAAAACTAATAAATATAATAGAGCCACTAATGGAAGGAAAGAGTGAAGAAGAAAAGAAAAAAATAAAAGAAATGATGAAAATGATGGAGCTTGTTAAAACCTTGGATAAAAAATAAATTATTTTAGATGGTTTATTAACATTTTTATATCCTTAGGTAGATTTGCTTTTAGTTCTATTTTTTCTTCTCTTCGTGGTTTCTTTAATTTTAAATAGTAAGCATGTAATGCCTGCCTATTTATATATGGACTAGATTTAAAATACAAGGTATCTCCAATTATTGGATGACCTATATGATTTAAATGTACCCTTATTTGATGGGAACGGCCAGTGATTAATTCTATATCTAATAAAGTAGCATTATTATATCTTTCCATTACTCTATATTTAGTTAAAGCATCTTGTCCATTAGGGGTTACTACTTTTCTAATGCTTTTCTCTTCTTCTCTACCTATGGGTAAATCTATAGCATCACTATCTTTTTCCACTACTCCATCTACTACTGCCATATATCTTTTTTCCACTTTATTGTTTTCAAATTGTAGGGCCATTTGCTGATGGGCAAAGGAGGATTTTGCTACTAAAAGTATACCTGATGTATTCATATCTAATCTATTTACTAATCTTATTTTTCTTTTAATGCCTTTTTCTTTAAAATAATAAGCTATTCCATTGGATATAGTATTTGCTTGATGGCTTTTTGTAGGATGAACCACTACAAAGGGAGGCTTATTTATTGCTAATATATCCATGTCTTCATATATAATATCTAAAGGCATATTTTCCGCAAAAGTATTATCTATTTCATCCTCTATAATTATAGATACTATATCTCCCATGTTTAAAACTTGATTTTTATTTATTAATTTCCCATTTACAAAAATACATTTGCCTTTGTACACCCTTCGAAAAAATCTAGAAGACAATCCTTGATTTAGTAAAAATTCTTCTAAGGTTTCTCCCCCATCTTTTACACTAAAAATAATATTGTTTTCACTTTCTTTTAATAAATCCATTTTTACCTCCAAATTTTAGTACTTTTATTGTATAATGAGTTTAAGATATTTATAAGGTAATTATAACAAAAAATTATTATAATTAAAGGATTTAAATTTTGGAGGGGAAATATTTGTCAAAAGAAGAATTTAGAATTATTAATATTATTTCCAATTATGATTTAGAATCTAAGAACACTACGGAATTATTAATAAAAAAATTAGAAAATAAAGGTTTTATAGTTTCAGATAAATTTAATGAAAATGCAGAATTAAATATTTGCATTGGAGGAGATGGAGCATTTCTTAGGGCTGTTCATAAACATAGTTTTACTCCTATTCCCTTTGTAGGAATAAATACAGGGCATTTAGGTTTTTTCCAAGAAATTTTACCTGAAAATATTGATATATTTATTGAAAAATATATTAACAATGATTATATTGTTGAAAAGATTTTTCTAGTCCAAGCTAATATATATACTAAAAATCGCCAATTACAATTATATGGTGTAAATGAAATTGTGGTTAAAGGTATAAAATCTAAGGTGGTACATTTAGAAATATTTGTAGATGGAAATCATTTAGAAAATTTTTGTGGAGATGGTATGATTATCTCCACTCCTGTGGGAAGCACTGCCTACAATTTTTCCTCTGGTGGTAGCATAATCTATCCATCCTTAAATACACTGCAAATGACTCCCTTATCTCCTATTAGTTCTAAAGCTTATAGGTCTTTACCTAATTCTGCAATTATACCAGGAGATTTGAAAATCACCATAAAACCAGAATATAGATATGAAAATTCTATTTTAATCATAGTAGATGGAGTAGAGCATAAATACGATAATATTACAAAGATAGATTTTACCATTCCAGATAGGACAATTTCAAGATTAAATTTTGATAAGGATATGTATTGGAACAATTTGAAAAGTAAGTTTTTGTAGAATTATGCTAAAAATCACAGTGAATAATATATATATTATTCACTGTGATTAAATCTTTTTTACTTACTTATCCTTTTCTAAAAGTATTAAAAACTTAACAAAATCTTCAAAAGTGATCATACTATTTATAGATATTCGTGGAATTTCAAAAGGTCTAGAATTAAGATTTGCAAGTTCATTATTGTTTAAAAAACCAAGTTTATAGCCAAAATCTTCTAGTATCTTTTCATTTTTCGCCGAATACATTCCATAGGGATATGCAAAGTATTTAAATTCCCCAATATTAGATAATTTTTTCAAATCATCTTTTACGACCTCTTCTGAACTACTTACAAGTCTAGATTTCCCATCATCAAAATAGTGTAAATCATAAGTATGTCCTCCATAGGTAAATATATCTTTAGTATCATTCATTTCTTCAATGGAAATATACCTTAATTTAGCATCAGGCTTTGCGTGTTCAGTCATCTTACCAATAATAAAGGTTGTTGCTGGAAAATTATATTCCTTTAAAATAGGATATGCATATTGAATATTTGAATAATAACCATCATCAAATGTTATTAATACAGTCTTAGGTGGAAAATTCTTTTTTTCATATATATGGTCTTGAAACTCCTTCATGGATATAACTTTATAATCATTATCTTTTAAAAATTTCATTTCATTTTCAAAATCCGAGAGTTTTGTAATAGGTAGGCTTTTATTTAAACCTTCTTCATCAAAATCTTCATCTTCTACAATTAAATGATAAGTAAATATTGCTACATTATTCTCGCTTTTGCTTTCCCCTTTTGTTCCAAATAATATTAAAGAAAATATGGATACAATCATCAAAGATATTATGAAAATTTTTATTTTTATTTTAACTATAATTAATTTTATTATGTTTTAAAATCAATTTATACAGTATGGATAAAATATCCATATTATGCTTACTGTATCATTAATTTTATCTTTTTACAATGCTTTTCAAAAAATAAAGCAGACCCTTTTGGATCTGCTAAAAATTTAATAATATTCCTATATCAACTTATCCATTTCCTCTACTAATTCTCTAAATACTTTCATTGCATTATTTACAGGTTTTTCTGTTGTCATATCTACTCCAGCGGCTTTTAATACATTTATAGGATAATCAGAACTACCACTTCTTAAGAAGTTTAAATACCTTTCTACTGCTATTTCTCCTTCTTTTAATATTTGTTGTGATAAATCTACTGCTGCTGAAAATCCAGTAGCATATTGGAATACATAAAAATTATAATAAAAATGTGGTATTCTAGCCCATTCCATGGCTATTTCATCATCTACTACCATATTTGGTCCATAGTATTTTTCATTTAGTTTTTTATAAGTTTCAGATAAATAATCGGCTGTTAAAGCTCCACCACTTTCAGCATATTTATATATTTCTCTCTCAAATTCTGCAAACATAGTTTGTCTAAATACTGTAGTTCTAAACATTTCTAAATAGTGATTTAATAAATATAATCTTTCCCCTTCATCTTCTACATTTTTTAGCATATGGTCTAATAATAATGCTTCATTAGTAGTAGAAGCTACTTCTGCCACAAATATACTGTATCTTCCATATACAAAGGGTTGATGTTTCCTAGTTAAATAAGAATGAACTGAATGTCCTAATTCATGGGCAATAGTAAATACATTATCTAAAGTATCATGATAATTTAAAAGTATAAAAGGTTTAGAATCGTAACACCCACCAGAATAGGCTCCAGACCTTTTACCTGGATTTTCATACACATCAATCCAACGATTATTAAAACCTTCTTCTAGTATATTTCTATACTCTTCTCCCAATGGATGAAGTCCTTCTAAGATTAATTTTTTGCCTTCTTCATATTCCATAGTAATATCCACATCTTTTACTATGGGAGTGTATAAATCGTACATATGAAGTTCCTCTACTCCTAGTGCCCTTTTTCTAATATCCATGTATTTATACATACTGTCTAAATTATCATGGATGGAATTAATTAAATTATCATAGACTAAAACTGGTATATTGTTTTCATCTAAGGAAGCCTCAATACTAGAATTATATTTTCTAGCCTTTGCATAAAAAATATTTTTCTTAGTATTTCCATTTAACATTTGAGCATAAGTGTTTTCAAAGCCCTTATAAGTATTATATAATCCTTCAAAAGCTGCTTTTCTTACATCTCTATTTTTGCTTTCCATTAGGGGAATAAAATTACCATGGGTTATTTCTACATCATTTCCTTCTTCATCTTTAATAGTTGGGAATTTTATATCTGCATTGTCTAGCATAGAAAATATATTATGTGAAGCTTCAGCCACCTCTCCCATTTGAGCTAGAAGGTTTTCTTCCTTAGCAGAAAGAACATGATCCTTTTTCCTCAACACTTCGTCTAAAGCCTGTTTATATAATTTTAATCCATCTACTTCATTATAGTATTTATTAAGTGTGGACTCTTCTATCTCAAGTATTTCTGGTATTAAAAATGAAGTCTTTTCATTTACCTTTACGTAGGCAGATAATGCCTTACTAGACATTTCCTGAGAACTTCCTACCCTAGTATCCTCATCTAATTTCATACTGGAATAGGAATAAACTTTAGATACAGTTCTATACAATTCATTTTGATCTTTAAGGGCATTTAATAAGTTTTCTCCAGTTTCTATTACTTTACCTTGATATTTAGGATATTCCTCAGCTAATTTTAAAACCTTATTTAAATCTTCTTCCCAAGCCTTTTCATCTTTATACATAGACTCCAAGTCCCAGGTATATTCTACTGGAATATCTCGTCTTTCCTTAAATTTTTTAGCCATAATATTACCTCCCTATTTAATAGTATTTAATGCTTCTATTAATATTTTTCTTGCAATAGGTGCTGCAGCTTTTCCACCAGTACTACCTTCCTCTTCTAATACTACTGCTATGGCAATTTGAGGATCATCTGCTGGTGCAAAACCTATAAACCAGGCATGGGATTTCCCTGAAGGGTTTTCAGCAGTACCAGTCTTACCTGCCACCCTTATATTTTTTATACTTGCATTTGTACCTGTGCCCCTTTTTACTACTTCCACCATCATATTTTTTACTTCATTGGCAGTAAAAACATCTGTAGCCCTAGATAATAATTCTGAATGATTACTTCTAATTACTTTTCCCTCTGGAGATATGGCTTCCTTTACTAATATAGGCTTCATTATATCCCCATTATTGGCAATTCCCGATGCTACCATAGCCATATTCAGTGGTGTAACTAATACTTTACCTTGACCAATGCTAGCTGCAGCTATATCTGTTTTGCCTAAATTTTCTTTATAGGGAAAAGTGGACTTTTGAGTAGGTAAGTCAAAGGGAATTTTTTTATTTATCATAAATTTATCTAATACCTCTCCTAATTTATCTTTACCCACTTCTACACCTTTTTCTGCAAAATAAGTATTACAAGATTTTACTAATGCCTCTTCTAAATTAATAGCACCATGACCTTTTTGGCTATAATCCTTTAAAATATATCCATCAATTTTAGTACTTCCTGTACAATTATATTCTTTGTTTAAATTAGAATCATCTAATATGGCAATAGTAGTCAATACTTTAAAAGCAGACCCTGGTGTATATAGTCCTGAGGTAGCCCTATTTAAAAAGGGGCTATTCTTATCTTCCATTATATCATTCCAATTTTCTCTTAAGTGACTTGTATTAAAGTCTGGCATACTTACCATGGAATATATTTCACCTGTACTAGGATTCATAGTAACCACTGCACCTTTTTTCCCCTTTAGTTGTTCCCTTGTATATTCCTGAAGATGGTGGTCTATTGTAAGTTTTAACGTATTACCCTCTGTACTAGGTAATACTATATTTTTAAATTCATTAATTGGAGTACTTTCAGATATATTTAATAGCAGATTATTGTATTGTAATTCTAAACCTACCTTACCATATTCCCTATAGCTATAGCCTATAATATGGCTATAAAGATTTCCATAATTGTAATATCTTTTATAAGTCTCTCCGTCTTTTTCACTATAAGCGAGAATTTTCCCATTTCTATCTATAATAGAGCCCCTTAATACTTTTTCTTCATTTATCCATAATCGCTTATTATAACTATTTTTTGCTACTTTTTCTGCCTTAAACATTTGAAAACATGATAAATACACTATTAATACAACAAATAATAAGCATATCCCAGATAATACTATAATTATTCTCTTTAATTCTTTGTCCATATTGTCAACTCCTAATCCAATTCCTCTGATGCTACTTGAAGTATTCCTAAAGCTATAAAACTAGATAGCATGGAACTACCTCCATAACTAACAAAGGGTATGGTAATACCTGTTAAAGGTATTAATTTTAACACTCCACCAAATATAATAAAAGATTGAATTCCAAATAATATACTTATACCTAATGCCACTATTCTAAAAAACTTGTCTCTTTGAGAAATGGCTATTTTAAATCCTCTATATACTAAGATTAAAAATAACATTATAACACCTATTCCAGCAAATATACCCATTTCTTCGCAAATGGCAGAGAATATAAAATCTGTATATACTTCTGGAATAAAGTCTGGATGTCCTAATCCAATCCCCGTCCCAAAAAATCCTCCTGTAGCAATGGCAAATAAGGATTGGGTTATTTGATAGCCTTTATTGTCTATATATTCCCATGGATTTAACCAAATTTGAAATCTAATTCTAACATGGTCAAATAAAAAGAAACCTGCTACTCCTGCTACTACAAAAAGTAATACATTATAAAATATTAATTTTCTATTTTCCTCATATATAAATTGAAGAGCAATAAATATGGAATAAAAAATTAAAACTGTTCCTAAATCTTTTTGTAAAAACAAAAATCCAATAAATAAATATACAGCCCCTGTTAAATAATAGGGCCCAAATTTTTTCTCCTTGTATTCATCGTAATTTACATAATAGGAGGCTATTAAGAAAATTAATAATAATTTAATTATTTCTGTTGGTTGAAAACTAAATCTGCCAATTTCAAGCCAATTAGTAGAACCTTTTTTAGTGGTTCCAAATAAAAGGGTAGCAACAAATAATACTATAGATAAGCCAAAATAAAGATTAGTCCAATTTCTCCATTCATTTATATTTTTTACAATAAAATAAGTAATAAAAAATAATAAAATTCCTATACCTATCCATATTACTTGCTTTATACCTAATGCAGGATTTATTCTATATATCATAATAACTCCTATACTTAAAAGCATAGTAGTTATTAAAAAAATATAATTATCTCCTGTGGATATTTTAGGTAATAAAAAATTAGAAACATAAATAAGAAGTATTAAACTTATTCCAGATATAATGGTGAATTTATCTAAGTTTTCCCTATCATATATAAACAATAATGCAATAGCCATTAATTCAAATAAAACTAGCAAATTTCTAGGTCGCCTAGGGCTAGTTATTTTATCTAACATAATATCCCCTACTCTCTATCTACAAATAAAAACTCCACTTGTCCTACTCTAATTCTATCACCATTTTTAATTTTAACCACATCCATTATTCTTTCCCCATTAAGATAGGTACCATTGGCAGAGTTTAAATCTTCTATGAAAAAAACTCCTTCATCTTCTACTATTTTTAGATGGTTTTTTGAAATATATGGATCTTTTAATACGATTTCATTATTGTTACTTCGTCCAATGGATATAGACTTTGTGAGTGGATAATATTCTTTTACATTAAAAGATAAAGATTCCTTTTTGTTTATTAATTTTAAGTATTTGCCTCCATCAGAAATCTCCTGGGATATACCCTTTATATCTAAATATATTAATCTTATAATACTTAAAATAAATAGATATATTATTACTATAAAGATGTATTTAAATATTAGAGAAAATATATTAAACATAATAAACCTCCAAATTTATTGTATCCAAATTCATATTATCACAATCTATATATATTGTGAATAATATTATTTTTACTTTCTATTTTATTTAATATAAATATTTGATATTATACTCTTAGGAGGTGTGTTAGATGAATAAAAAATTGAAACGTTCCAGTTCTGATAAAATTATTGCTGGAGTTTGTGGTGGAATTGGAGAATATTTTAATATTGATCCTGTAGTAGTTCGAATAATTTGGGTATTACTGGCTTTTATGCCTGGAGGACCTGGCTTTTTAGCTTATTTAATTTGTGCACTAATAATTCCTGAGGACGATGGAGTAATCTATCAAGACTATGATGATAAAACAAAAAATAATACTGCCTTTTTTATAGGCATTGCATTTATAGTAATTGGTACCATAATGCTTAGTAAAGTAATATGGCCACAATTTGCCCACAAGATTATGAATATTGGTAGGTATTGGCCCGTATTGTTAATAATATTTGGACTTTATATAATAATTAATGTGCTTAATAAAGAATAAAATGGACCTTTTTATAGTCCATTTTTCTTGAATTATTTAAAATATGTTGGGAATAATATACATTATAAAATTCTAGGAGGATAAATATGCGAATACCTAAACATATAGGAATTATTCCCGATGGAAATAGAAGATGGGCAGTAGAAAATGGATTATCTAAAGAAAAAGGCTATGACAAAGGTCTTAATCCTGGATTAGAATTATTTAAACTTTGTGAAAAAGTAGGTGTAGAAGAAATTACATACTATGGTTTCACAATGGACAATACTAAAAGACCTAAGGTTCAAAGATTGGCTTTTACTCAAGCTTGTATAGATGCAGTAAAACTTTTAGCAAAAGAAAATGCCTCTTTATTAGTTGTAGGCAATACTAGTACAGATATGTTTCCTAAGGCCTTAATTCCCTTTACCATTAGAAGACAAGTCTTTGGAGAGGGTAAAACTAAAGTAAATTTTCTTGTAAATTATGGATGGCAATGGGATTTAAAAGATTCCTTTTCCAAAGAAAATAAAGATGATAATATTATGGATTCTATTAAATCTAGAGATATTTCTAGAGTGGATTTAATTATTCGCTGGGGCGGTAGAAGAAGACTTAGCGGTTTTCCTCCCATTCAATCTGTATATGCGGATTTTTTTGTTGTGGAGGATTATTGGCCTGATTTTAAAAAAGAACATTTTTACAATGCACTAAATTGGTACAATGAACAGGATATTACCTTAGGAGGCTAGACCTCCTTTTTTATTGCCATAATTTTAATTAAATGCTAAAATTAATAAAACGGGGAAAGGATGATAAAATGAAAAATTATGGAGTTTTTGATATATTAGGTCCCATTATGATTGGTCCTTCCAGTTCTCATACTGCAGGTGCTGCTAGACTTGGAAAAATTGGACGAGAAATTGCCAATACTTCTTTTACAGGAGTTAGTTTTTTTCTCCATGGTTCCTTTGCCAAAACCTATAGAGGCCATGGAACAGACAGAGCCTTAGTAGCAGGGGTTTTAGGAATGGAACCCTCCGATGAAAGAATTAAGGATTCATTAAATATTGCCAAGGAAAAAGGCATTAATATAGAATTTATAGAAACAGACTTAGGATATGAACATCCCAATACAGTTAAAATTGTATTTCATTATAAAAATAAGGAAGACTATTATTTAATTGGTTCATCTATAGGTGGTGGTAATATATTAATTACTAATTTAAATGGCATTAATATAGAATTTACAGGTAATTATCCAACTATATTAATTAAGTATACAGACAGAAAAGGCTCTATTAGTAGAATTAGCTCAATACTTTCAAATGAAGACATTAATATTGCCACTATGAAAGTCTCACGAGAAGGAAAAATTGCCACTATGGTTATGGAAATTGACAGTCCCATAGAGGATATTATTATTAATAAAATAAAAGCCTTAGACGAAATCATTTATATTACTGGAATCAATCCAATTGGGAGGTAAAATATGTATAATAAAGGAAATGAATTATTAAAATTATGTAATGAACAAAATAAAAAAATTTCTGAAATAGTAATAGCAAAAGAAATGGCAGAAAGAGGTTTGCCCTATGAAGAATTAATAGATAATATGAAATTAGTTTTAGATACTATGATAAGTTCCTCTAAATCTGCATTAAATAAAGAAGTAATTTCTGTATCGAAACTTACAGGTGGAGATGCTAAAAAAGTGGAAAAATACAAAAATATGGGAAATACCATTTGTGGTGAAATTATTAATTCTGCCATGGCCATGGCTTTATCTACTTCCGAAGTAAATGCTTCCATGGGAAAAATAGTAGCAGCTCCTACAGCTGGTGCATCTGGCATACTTCCCAGTGCCATAATAATAGTTTCAGAAAAATATAATTTAAGTGAAAAAGAAATGATTTATGGTTTATTTACAGCGGGAGGGATTGGAGAAATAATAGCTAAAAATGCCACTATTTCTGGAGCAGAAGGAGGATGTCAAGCAGAATGTGGTGCAGCAGCTGCTATGGCTGCAGGAGCTATTATAGAAATGATTGGCGGTGAACCAGAAACTTCCCTACATGGTGCATCCTTTGCATTACTTAATATTATGGGTTTAGTATGTGATCCAGTAGCAGGTTTAGTGGAATTCCCCTGTGCATTACGAAATGCCTCTGGTGTAATTAATGCATTAGTATCTGCAGATTTAGCCATGGCAGGTGTAAAGTCTATGGTACCCTTTGACGAAGTGGTAGAAGCCATGTATAAAGTAGGCAAAGCCATGCCTGAATCTTTAAGAGAAACTGCTCTAGGTGGTGTAGCAGCTACACCTACTGGCGAAGATATAAAAAGGAGGATTTTATGATTAAGGCTCAACGAGAAATATATCAAATAATTTTAAAAGAAATAAATAAAGATTATTTAAAATTTTATTATGAAGATTATTTAAAAATAGTAAATCGAAATGATTTTCAAGACTATTTAGGGGAAATAGTCTTGAAAAATAAATACGATGCTCTAGCTTTAATGAAGTTGTTTTACCCATTATATAGAAAACATTGGGATATAGGAGAAATAGAATGGCTTCAATATATTTATAATTGGGTTTTAAAATTATCTTTTCCTGAAAAAAACAATGGAAATTTTCATAAAGGTTTAGAACCCTTAGTACTATTTTACTTAAATATACTAAGAGTTTTTTCCCAGTACGAAATCCACTATGATGAAAATAATTTTTTATATAAATATCCTATCTCCTTTTTAAGTGAAAAAGAAGAAAAAGACACTAATTATTTAAAAGAATATTTAAATTTTAAAACTGCCTTTTTAAATAATTGGGTATATGAGTTAATGAAATTAGATTTATCCCTTACAGGACACAATACTATAGAACATGTGGTAGGGGTCAATCATTTAAGTTTAAATATTGCTAGACAATTAAAATCCTTAAATCTACCTATAGATTTAGGTATTGTAACAGGCTCAGGACTAGGACATGATATTGGCAAATACGGTGTTATGGAGGAAGAAAGTCATAGAGTGCCATATTTACATTATTATTATACTGAAGAGTGGTTTAATAGATTTAACGCAGAAAAAATTGGCCATATAGCAACTAATCATTCTACCTGGGATTTAGAACTAGAAAATCTACCTTTAGAATCCCTAGTACTTATTTATGCAGATTTTAGAGTTAAAAATAAAATCCAAAACAATGAGTATAAAATGTATATTTACACCCTAGAGGAAGCCTATGATATAATTTTAAATAAATTGGATAATTTAGATGCTAAAAAAGAAAAAAGATATGAAAAAGTTTATAGGAAATTAAAAGATTTTGAAGATTATATGATAAGTCTTGGAGTAGATACTACTCTTAGTAAAGGCCTAAATCCTATAATAGTAAATAAACCTTTTTCCCTAATGGAAAATGAAGATATTGTAGACAATTTAAAATACTTTGCAATTGAACATAATATTGATTTAATGGCAAAATTTTTAGATGATACATCTTTTAATAATATAATAGAAATGGCCCGTTCTGAATACAATTGGAGAAAACTACGATTATATCTTCAAATATTTAGAGAATACTCCAATTATTTAACTCAAAAACAAAAAGTAATTACATTATACTTTATGGTAGATTTACTATTTCACAATGAAGAAGATATTAGAAAAGAAGCTGCTGAACTAATTGGACTATTAATTAGCCAATATGATGAAGAATATAGAAAAGAAATACCTAAATCTATTAATAAATCAAAACCTAAAACTACCAGTGAAGGATTATTGGACAATCTACTACATTATATACTTTATCCAGATCATAAAATCGAAGAATCTCCCATTGAATGGCAATACAATTTAAAAACCATAATAAAATCCTTATTTTATAATTCCAATATAAAAAACTTTGAAAAATACTCCAATATTTTAATAAAATACTACGAAAACTATAAAAACATATCTCCAACAGGGCAATTGTATTTATCTCAAACAATAAAATATATTCCCATATATTATTTAAGTGAAGAAAATTTAAAAAAATATGAAAACTACATTATGGAACAATTAAACTCTAATTTTTTAGAAATTAGACTTACTACTTTAGATATTATAGATGAAATATATAGAGAACTATGGGATAATAGGGATTTTAAATCTAGACTTAAAAATTGGCTTTTAGAAAACACCTACCCCTCTCCCTATACTGCTGAAAACTATTTAAAATATAAGATTGGCAAAAAACTTAATCTAGAGAAAAAAATATTAAAAACACTTAAGTATAATTATGAAAAAGATGAAGAAAATATCCAAGAAATATTTTTAAATAATCTTAAAACTGCCACTGATTGGATGAACAAAAAAGTAAATATAGATATACTTTATGACCAAGTTAAAAAATTTCCAGATACTACAGGACTTCATACTGGTATGCATTTTTGTAATTTATTAAAGGTTTCAGCAGTAGAAAAGGTTCGCAATTATGCAGGACATACTCTATTAAATATATTTGAATTTTTGTCCTTAGGAGAAAGAAATGATATTGCCGTTGAATTGTTAAGAGCTTTAGAAATGCAAAATTACCAATTTACCAAATATATACCAGATTATCTAGGTCAACTATTGTTATATTTACAGCCTACTGAATTAGATGAAATAATAGATGATTTTGAAGAAAAAATTAAACAATCAAATACTCAAATAGTATTTTTGCTTTTAAGAACCACTGGAATATGTATAGAACATTATCCTAAGTATAAAGATAGATTTAAAGAGGATGAAAATGTATATGAAGAAAGGCTATATCGATTATTAGGAATACTATTAAGTGGTATGGGATCTTATGATAAAGAAATAAAAACTGAAGCCTTTAGAATACTTGGGAGTCAAGTACTTAATTCCAATAATCTATTATTAACAGAAAAACATAATATTTTTACACTAATTGGCAAAAAAATGTTTACACTATTACCACAAAAAGAAGAAGATAAATTTCTATTTTTAAATAATTCTGCTTCTTTAAATCATGTTTATAGATTTATACTAGATTATGAATTTTACCATGGAAATATAGAAATGAGTAGCAAAGACAAAGTAGCATTTTTCCCTGGAAGCTTTGACCCTTTTTCACTAAGTCATAAGGAAATTGCCCTGGAAATTAGAGATTTGGGATTTGAAGTATATTTAGCAGTAGATGAATTTTCCTGGTCTAAAAGGACCCAACCTCACAAATTTAGAAGAGATATTGTAAATATGACCATAGCCCAAGAAAAAGATATATTTCTTTTTCCCAGTGAAATTCCAATTAATATTAGTAATGATGAGGATTTGCTAAAATTACAAGATTTATTTGGAAATAGACAAGTCTATATGGTAGTAGGTACTGATGTATTAATCAACGCTTCTGCCTATGAAAGAGAAGGAGAATTAAATAAATTATCTCATATAATATTTGATAGAAAATCTCAACAATCTAAAGAAAACGAGGATATACTATTAGAAAAAAGACTTGAAAATTTAAAGGGAGATGTGCTTATTTTAAGTCTACCTCCTCAATATGAAGATATTTCTTCTACTCAAATTCGAAATTTTATAGATTTAAATAGGGATATTTCCAAACAGGTTGACCCATTGGCTCAGCAATATATTTATAGATATGGTCTATATTTGAGAGAACCTCAGTATAAATCTTTAGTTCAAACTAAAACTATTGAAATTGAAATAATTGAGGATTTAAATGACAATTTTATAGAATATTTAGAGAAAAAATTTGGACATGAATTGTATATGGAAGCCCTTTATGAATTAAGAAATAAATTGGAATATAGAATTTTGTTGGTAAAAAACACAGAGGACAATTCCATATTAGGATTTTCTACATTTTATTGGGTTCCCTCTAGTTTGTTATTTGAGGAATTTAAAAATAGGGATATAACACAATATCTAAGAATTCATTCAAGGGGAAAATTAGTTGTTTTATCTGGTATATACACTAAATATACCGATGACTATTTAATTGAAACTGTATTAAATGAAACTTTAGCATATATTATAGCAAATGATTACAATTATGCCCTATTTAAAAATGCTTTAAGTTATAAAAACAGAAAAGAGCTAGAAGAAAGCTTGAAAATCCAAGGCTTTATAGAAACCCCTTTTAACTACAATAATAGTCCTTTATTTATAGTGGATATGAACAATCCTATGACATTAAATCAAGATTTGGGAAATCTATTAAAACCACCTTATGATAGTAATCCTCAAATTCAAGAAACCATTAGAAAATCTAGAAAAGCTTTAAAGGAGGTATTATCTAGTTTATATCCTGGAGAACTTTTATTATCCTTTAATGAAGATATGATATATAGTAAATTAATACAAAAAATTTGCGATGCCAATAAAGTATCTATATTACAGAAAGAAGTAAGAACCCTTGGCCCAAATATTTGTGTACCCTTTGGTTCTATACTAAATGGAATGATTTTGCCAAACACTGTTACAAAAACTATGCATACTGAGAAAATATTTAATCCAATGATTACTGATTTTACTATTGCTGCCTATCCAAATTATTTAAGTTTAGAAAATCAGGCTAAAGTTTTTAAATCCTTTAATAGACCAATGATTTTAGTAGATGATTTACTGCATAAAGGCTATCGATTAAATGTAATAGAACCTATTATAAAAAAAGCTAATATAGATATTAATAAAGTTATAGTTGGAATACTTACAGGCCGTGGCAAAGAAATTGGAGATATTAAAAATCTAGATGTAGATGCTGCTTATTTTGTACCTAATTTAAAAATTTGGTTTAACGAATCAGATCAATACCCATTTATAGGTGGAGATATGGTCTATAGGGAAGGTACTGATTATGATAATTTAATTCCTAGTATCAATTTAATTCTTCCCTATGCCTCTCCATCTTTTATAAAAAACACTACTGCAAAAGCCATATATAATTTATCAGAAACCTGCTTAATTAATGCAATAGAAATATTTAAATCAATAGAACAAGTATATCAAGAAATTAATGAAAAAAGTTTAATCATAAGAAATTTAGGTGAAGTATTAACCTCCCCAAGAAGACCAGATACCTATAAGTCTATGGAATACTATGGAAATCAAAAACCTTCAGCTTGTCTAGAAGGGGATTTGGAACATTTAATAAGAATTGAAAATATAATTCATAAAGATTTAAATAGAAAGTAGGGATAATATGTTTAATTATTACAAATACAGGGGCGAATATTTCTTCTCCCTTTATGAGTATAGAAATTTTCATACTATTAGTGAAGAAGAAGCCAAATCTAATAGTGGAAAACTTTATTTCCTAAATAGAATAGAGCCTTTGAAATCTAGGCAAAGCTATTTAATAAATCACCCTTCCCTATTGTTTAATAGAGAAGAAGGTATTCATCTATTACTTTTGGACAATGAAAATTATTCAAGCAAAGTACCAAATTGGATAATAGAAAAAATTAATCAAGACATGGTAATATCTATAAACACTAAATACCCAAATTGGGAAAATGTCTTAAATTTAGAAACTAAAAGAAAATGGAAGATAAATCTATTAGCATTGGGAGATGTAGGTAGTACTTTAGCCATAGGATTAAGACTATTAGGTGAAGAAACTATAGAGAATATTGGAATTTATGATAGAAATCCAAATCGGCTACAAAGATGGGAATATGAATTAAATCAAATTAGAAAACCCTTCCATGAAAAGGCCTTTCCACCAGTAAATATAATAGATAAGGAAAATTTGTTTAATTGTGATATGTTTGTATTTTGTGCCTCCAAAGGAATACCACCAGTAGGTAGTCCAGTGGAGGATGTAAGAATGGCTCAATTTAATAGTAATTCAGAAATTATTAAGGAATACGCCTTTTTAGCAAGGGAAAAAAATTTCAAAGGAATTTTTGCAGTAGTATCGGATCCAGTGGACTTACTATGTAAAGTAGTTTTTTTAGAAAGCAATAAAGATGAAAATGGAGATTTTGATTTTAAGGGACTAGCTTCCAATCAAATTATAGGTTATGGTCTAGGGGTTATGAATGGAAGGGCTTCATACTATGGAGAAAAATCTAATGAAACTACCCATTATTTAGATGAAGGTAGAGCCTTCGGCCCCCATGGTGAAGGTCTTATAATAGCCAATAGTATAAAAAACTACAATGAAGAACTATCCAATTATTTAACTGAAAAAACAATTAATGCTAATAAGGAAGTTCGGAAATTAGGCTATAAACCCTATGTGGCACCTAGTTTGTCTTCTGGAGCCTTGTCTATAATTTCAACTATTAAAGGGGATTGGTTTTATGGTTCCACCTATATGGGAGAGGCATATATAGGTTCTAAATGTAGATTAAAAAATAATCAAATAGAAATAGAGCAATTGCCTTTGCCAAAGGCTTTGTTCAAAAAAATAAATAACACTTATGAAAGGCTAGTGAGTATTATATGATAGAATATTGTTTAATTCTACCTGAAAAACCTTCTCCATTTTTAAATAAAATGATAGATAATACTTTAGAAGGCATTCCTTATATAATAGTTGAGCCCCATGGTGAATTGCCAGATTTAAGAAATAAAAGAATTATTTTTGCAATAGAATTACCTATAACTGGAGAAAGCAGCAATTTAAATAATATATTTCAAAAATTATTCCTAAGGGGAAATGATGCCCTATATGGTTCCAGTGCCATAGTATTAATCCATAGTAATTATCAATTATTTACCAAAACAGCTGCTCAATCTATAATATTTAAAGCTAATTTATTAGGTTGTAGATTTGTAGGGCGACCTATGGTTGAAGCCACTGGAAATTTAGACAATCTTATTCCCTTAAAAAAAGTTTATAATATGGATTTAGAAGAAATCTGTCTATATCAATGTAGAGAATTAGGAGAGAGATTTGTAAATGATAAGGTTTCATATATAAAAAATCCAAAATTATTAGCATTACACTCTAGTAATCGTGCAACTTCCAACACTTTAACATTATGGGATATGGTAAAATCTAATTTAGATATGGAAATTCAAGAAATAAATATAGGCAATGGAAATATTGTAGATTGTAAAGGATGTCCCTATAAAACCTGTAAATATTTTGGAAGTGAAATGAAATGTTTTTACGGCGGAATAGTAGTAGAAGAAGTGTATCCAGCTATATTAGAATCCGACATTTTAGTATTTATTTGTCCAAATTATAATGATATGCTTGGGGCAAATATAGTAGCCTTAATTAATAGGCTTACTGCCCTATATAGAAAGACAAAATTTTTTAATAAAAGCATATTTTCCATTATAGTCTCTGGCCATTCTGGTGGAGATGCCTTAGCCAAACAATTAATTAGTAGTTTAAATATAAACAAAACCTTTAGACTACCTCCATACTTTTCCTTAATGGCTACAGCTAATGATAAAGGTGCGATTTTAAATATACCCAATATAGAAAAAGAGGCCAAGGATTTTGCTATAAAAATAACTACCCTTTCTAGGGCCAGGCCTTAAAAAGGGTAGTTATTTGTAATACAATTAAAATATTATCTAATATTAATATATTTCCACTTATTAGTTTTAAATCTTAATTTTATTAAAGCCCATCTTACAAATTGATCACAGAACATAGCATACCAGGCACCTATTAAACCTAATTCTAGTTTTATTATAAATAAATAGGCTAAAACCACTCTTATAATTAATACTGAGAAAAATATGGCAACTAATGTCCATACTGTATCTCCTGCTCCCCTAAGACCACCAGCAGTAATTAATTGAGAGGATTGAAAAGGCTGCACAAAAGCCATTACTTTAAGTATTTTTGTAGCTTCCTTTATTACTTGTGGGTCTTTTGTATATAAACTAGCAATAAAAGAGCCAAAGAAAAAGAATATTACACCTATAATAGTGGCAATTATGGCACCAATTCTACCACTGGTTTTAATATATTCTTCTGCTAAATCTGAATCCTTTGCCCCAAGGCTTCGACCTGTTAAAGAAGATGCTGCTATACCAAAGGCTTGTCCCGGTGTAAAGGAAAGACTTAATATATTTAAACATATTTGATGAGTAGCAAAAGCTACAGTTCCTAAAGAAGAAACAATGCGAACAAAAATTAAAATCCCTACTCTAAAGGCAATTTGTTCTAAAGATGCAGGTATACCAATTTTGATTAAATTGTACATTATGTCTTTATTAAATTTAAATCTTTTTTTTAAATCTATTTGAATAATAGTATTTTTTTTCAAAATGTGTCTAATTAACAATATGGAAGCTATCATTTGAGAAAAGCTAGTAGAAATCCCCGCTCCTGTGACTCCCAATTTTGGAAAACCAAATAAACCATAAATAAGTATTGCATTTCCTATTACATTTAAAGAATTTACCTTAATATTAATATTCATAGGAGTTTTAGTGTCCCCTGCTCCCCTAAGTACTGCATATATGGAAAAATTAAAAGCTTGAAAAATAAGTCCAATTATTATTACTTTAAAATAATTACTTCCAAACATTAAGGTATCACTATGTGCACCTAATAATTTCATTATTTTATCTGAATAAAGTAGTCCTAATATAAATATAGGCAATACTAATAAGACTTGAGTAAGTAATATTACATGTCTTACTACAGATTCAATTCTATCTTCTTTGTTTGCTCCCACATATCTAGCCACCATGGCTGTTGCACCTACATTTAGAGATTGAACTAAAGATAATGCAATAAATACTACCTGATTTGTAATCCCTACTGCTGCAATAGATGCAGCTGCTTCCCCTGGATTGGCAATTCTCCCTAACATCATCATATCTACCATGCCAAAAAGGGTACCTAAAAACACTTCTATTAATACAGGCCCTGCAGTTTTAAGTACTGTGTCTCTTATTGCATTTTTACTACTATGACACTCATCCATAAGTACCACCTCACAAAATTAATTTCGATACTCTAAATATTATAGCATAAAATTAACAATATTCAAATTTAATTCTTCTTTAGACAAATAAAGACTATAAACTATTAATTAATAGTTTATAGTCCTTATTTAATATAATTTGTATCTTTTTTATTTACCGTATTTTTCTTTTATATATTTGTCTATGCCAGCTGCAGCGTCTTTTCCTGCACCCATGGCAAGTATTACTGTGGCAGCGCCAGTTACAGCATCTCCACCTGCAAATACTCCTTCTCTAGAAGTTTGCCCATTTTCATCTGCAACAATACATTGCCATTTGTTTATTTCAAGTCCTTCTGTAGTAGAGGGTATTAATGGATTTGGTGATGTACCTAATGCCATTATTACTGTATCTACATCAAATTCAAATTCAGAACCTTCTATTGGAACTGGTCTTCTTCTACCAGAAGCATCTGGTTCCCCTAATTCCATTCTCTGACATCTAATAGCCTTCACCCAGCCATTTTCATTGCCTATGACTTCTACAGGTGAGGTTAAAAATTCAAACTTAACTCCTTCTTCCATGGCATGATGGACTTCTTCTACTCTAGCTGGAAGTTCTTCTTGAGTTCTCCTATATACTATATATACTTCAGCACCAAGTCTTAAGGCAGTTCTAGCAGCGTCCATAGCCACATTTCCTCCACCAATAACTGCTACCTTTTCCCCTACCTTAATAGGTGTGTCATAATCTTTTCTAAAGGCCTTCATTAAATTGTTTCTAGTTAAAAATTCATTTGCTGAAAATACCCCGTTTAAATTTTCGCCAGGTATTCCCATAAATATTGGAAGTCCTGCACCTGAACCAATAAATACTGCATGGAAACCTTCTTTTTCCATTAAATCATCTATGGTTACAGTTCTACCTACAATTACATTAGTTTCTATTTTTACTCCTAATTTCTTTAAATTTTCTATTTCTGGTTTCACTACATCTTCTTTAGGAAGTCTAAACTCAGGAATTCCATATACTAATACTCCTCCTGGTTCATGTAAGGCTTCAAATATTGTAACATCATAACCTTCCTTCACTAAATCTCCTGCACAAGTAATTCCTGCAGGACCTGAGCCTATTACTGCAACTTTAAAACCATTTTTCTCCTTAGTCTTACCTACATCTATATTGTTCTTTCTAGCCCAGTCTGCTGCAAATCTTTCAAGTTTTCCTATGGCTATAGGATCCCCTTTTTTCCCTAAAATACATGTACTTTCACATTGAGTTTCTTGTGGACAAACTCTTCCACAAACTGCAGGAAGTGCAGTGTATTTTGCAAGGGAATGGGCAGCTTCTTCAAACTCTCCCTGGGCAATATGACCTATAAATTCAGGTATATCAATGTTTACAGGGCACTTTGGTCTACAAGTAGGTTTTTTACATTGTATACATCGCTTTGCCTCTTTAATTGCCTCTTCTTCTGTATATCCAAGACATACTTCATCAAAATTTGTTGCTCTAACTTTTGGATCTTGATTGGAAATAGGAGTTCTGGTAAATCTATCCATTATTTGGCACCTCCCTGATCTTCTATCTTACAATCTTCTTCTACTTTTTTATCTAATTTTACTTCCTCTGATTTATATTGAGCTTGTCTCTTTAATGCTTCATCAAAATCTACAAGATGTCCATCGAATTCTGGCCCATCTACACAAGCAAATTTAGTTTCATCTCCAACAGAAACTCTACAAGCACCACACATTCCTGTACCATCTACCATAATAGGATTAAGGCTTACTACTGTTGGTATCCCCAATTCTTCAGTGAGTAATGATACAAATTTCATCATTATCATAGGTCCTATGGAAATACATTGATCATATTTTTTACCTTGATTTTTAACTAAATCTTCTAAACAACCTGTAACCATACCATTATATCCATAACTACCATCATCAGTTGCAATATATAAATTACCAGCTACTTCTTTTATTTTATCTTCTAATATTACTAAATCTTTAGTTTTAGCGCCTACTATTACATCTACATCAATACCTCTCTCATGGAACCATTTTACTTGGGGATATACAGGTGCTGCACCAACACCTCCAGCTACAAAAATATATTTTTTCTTTTTTACTTCCTCTAAGTCCATGTTTACATAATCGGAAGGTTTTCCTAAGGGACCTACAAAATCTTTAAAGTATTCCCCTTCTTCCAATGCAACCATTTTCTTAGTAGAACAGCCCATAGCCTGTACAACTATATTAACTGTTCCCTTCTCTTTGTCATAATCACAAATAGTTAGAGGAATTCTTTCACCTGATTCGTCAGTTATTACAATCACAAACTGACCTGGTTGGGCAGAATTAGCTACCCTTGGAGCCAAAATATCCATGGAATAGATATTAGGGGCTAGTTCCTTTTTTTCTACAATTTTATACAATTAATACTCCTCCCTTACTAAATATTGTTATTTTAATTATATAGCATTTTGTATAATTATTAAAGAATAGTTATTTATATGACTAATAATATTGTGAACTAATAAATAAATTGATTTTAAATAGCAAATCTTCTGTAAACTAGTGCTATCCATAGACAAAATCTATAGTAAATTATTATATTATCAATATTTCCAATGGTCTTATCCTTAAATTTATCAAAAAAACCTATGCTAAAACCCATTAGAATACTAAGTTATGTCATATATTTCACAAATAGTACATTTTTAATATACCATAATTAATTTTTGAATTCAATAAAATAAAAAAATCCATTTATTACATAAATTTAATTTTTCCATCTACTGGTTTATCTATAATAGCTAAGGATTCTATTAAAATCCCCTTATCTCTTAGAACCTTACCCCCTTCTTGAAACCCTTTCTCTATAACAATGCCAACTCCTACTAAATTAACATTAGCCTGCTTTAATATATCTATTAATCCTTCAATTGCCCTGCCTCTGGCTAAAAAATCATCTATTAATAAAACGTTTTCTCCTTCATTTAAAAATTTTTTTGACACTTTTATGGTATAATTCTTTTCTTTGGTATAAGAATAAACTGTGGATTCGTAAAGGTCTTTGTCCATAGTTTTAGATTCTGTTTTTCTGGCAAAAACTACAGGTACATGAAAATACTGGGCAGCTATAACTGCAATAGCTATACCGGAAGTTTCAATTGTTAATATCTTGTCAACTTTTTTATCTTTAAATCGCTCTTTAAACTCTTTCCCTATTTCATTTAATAATTTCACATCTATTTGATGATTTAAAAAGCTCCCAACCTTTAATATATCTTCTTCTACAGTCCCATCTTGAAGTATCCTGTCTTTTAAAAGTTTCATAAAAAACCTCCCCAAATTATTTCCCACTTGATAAAATTTTATAATAATAAATGGAAAAAAGCAAATAAATATAGGTGATAAAATTCCAAATTTATTTGCTTTAAATATCCTTAGTCCATATCCTTAATTACATTTTTAACCCATTTTTTAGATATAACTCTAGGTATGCCTATAGCTGCCTTTACCACATCCTCCATATAAACTAAAGCCAATACTAAATGAACTGGCAATTTAAAAACAACTGAACCTAAAAACGCTAATGGTACTCCCACAAGCCATACTGCACTCATTTCCAATTTCATGGAAAATTTCGTATCTCCACCACCTCTAAGAACACCTACTATTAAGGTACTATTCATAGCCTTTAAGAAAAAGAAAATAGCTAATACTGTTAACAACTGCTTAGACATAGTGTATACTTCTGGACTTAAATTTTTAAAAATCTTTAAAATTATATCTGAGCCAAGATACAATATTAAACCAAGTACTGCACCACTAAGGGCTGATATTATTAAAAATCTGTTGGCATAATCTATGGCTATTTCTTCTTCATTTCCTCCGATTTTATTCCCTACCATTACTGTACATGCATTGGCCATACCTCTAGCTAATACCATAAATAAATTGTAAGTAGTATTTAAAATTTGTATAGATGCAGAGGCTTCAGTACCTATTTTAGAATAGGCTACTGAATACATTACATTACCTAAAGACCATAAGGCCTCATTTATCATTACAGGATAAGTAGTGATAAAATATTTTTTTATAAAATTCTTATTCCAATTTGTCATCTCTTTTATATTACCTGCCAATGGGCTTGTAGTATCAGAATATATTGCAAATAATATAAGTAATACTTCCACTATCCTAGCTATTAATGTTCCATAGGCTGCACCTCTAATACCTAGTCTTGGAAATCCAAACTTTCCAAAAATAAGTAAATAGTTAAACAAAGCATTGGTCACAAAGGATATAATAGACACCATCATAGGCAATTTTGCTTGTCCAATACTTCTAGAAGCAACAGCATAAGTAAAACTAATACCAGTAATTATATAGCTAAACACTACTATTAATAGATATTCAGTTCCTAATTGTATTACTTCAACATCTTTACTAAAAATTTTCATAATGGATTCAGGAAATAATAATACTACCAAAGTAAATATTAATCCTAATATACTACTAAGAGTCAAAGAAATACCAATTATCTTTCGTATATTTTCCCTATCTCTCTTCCCCCAAAATTGAGCTATAAAAACTGAAGAACCTGTAACAATACCAAAAATTGTAACAGAATATAGAAAAAATATCTGATTAGCAAAACCTACTGCTGCTAAACTTTTATCACCTAAACTGCTAATCATTAAAGTATCTAGCATATTTACTGAATTGGCGATTAAATTTTGTAATGTAATAGGTAATGCAATGCCTACCATTTCTTTATAAAAGTTATTATTCTTCTTAGAATATTCCATAATTTAGTACCAACTCTCTTTCCTTTATTATGTCAGCCTTTATGATTTTATCATACTTTTTAAGATTTTTACAGAGTATTCTATAAACACAGAAGATTTATATAAAGATTTTTATATTTTGACTTAAGTCAAATACTTATTAGTATTTAATGCTAAAATATTATTATAACAAATACTGGAGGGATAATAATGAAAAACAAATCTTATACTGATTTAGTTAATGAAATTGTGAATACTTATCATAAATATTTCCAAAGGGAAATGCCAGAAATCTCAAAATTAACATCTACTATATTAAGGGTTCATGGAAGAGAACATAGGGAATTAAGGATTGTCCATAGACTATTTAATAATACTAAAACTATTTTAGAAGAAATTTTAATAATAAAAGAAGTGGATATATTTCCCTATATTAAAATGTATGATCGAAAACCATCTAAAGAATTACTTAATAAAATTTTATATAATATAAATGAATTAGAAAAAGAATATAGGGAAATAGAAAATAAACTTAAGGAATTAAGACAAGTAACTAATAATTACACAGCTCCTGAAGACGGTTGTAATACTTATGACAAAACCTTTGAAAAACTAGAAGAATTTGAAAATAATATAATGGAAAATATTTATTTAGAAAAGGATTTGTTTTCTAAATTAAAATAAAGCAGTAAATATCTGTACTTGGTAAATAAATATTAACCCGGTAAACATCTGAACCTGGCACAAACCTTTTAAAATAGCATACTAAAAATAAAATAGGGGGTTAATTAAATAACCCCCTGTCTTATACTAATTTCCCATTAAATATAGTCATCTCCACTTTCACATCTTTTATTTCATCTTCTGGTATTTCAAATATATTCCTTGACAATACCACCATATCTGCCAATTTGCCTTTTTCAATGGAACCCTTTATATTTTCTTCAAAGGATGCATAGGCTCCTCCCATGGTAAAACCATATACAGCTTCTTCTACAGTTAGTCTTTGATCTTTCATCCACCCACCTTTTGGATTTCCGTCTAAATCCTTTCGACTTACTGCTTCATATATGCCATGAAGTACATTAAAACTTTCCACAGGGCAATCTGAACCACAGGCTATATGTACTTCCTTATCTACTAAAGTCTTCCAATTATAGCTGGTTTTAGCCAAATCCTTCCCTACTCTAGATTCTACTATTTTCCAATCATAATCTAAAAATATTGGTTGAATATAGGCTATTACATCTAATTCTTTAAATTTATTTAATAAATGCTCATCGGTTATTTGACAATGGACTATACCATGACGATGATTTTTTCTTGGTTTTTTCCTTAATGCTTTTTCCATGGCTTCAAATACCATATACATAGCCCTATTCCCTATGGAGTGAATAGCTAATTGCATTCCATTATTATGAGCTTTTTCTACTATAGAGTCTAATTCCTCTTGAGTAAATAAATTTAAACCCATGGTTTCCTCATTATCATTATAGGGAATTGTCAAAGCAGCTGTTCTAGCCCCTAAGGATCCATCAGATAATAATTTAAGTGGCCCTATTTTAAATATTTCATCTCCATAACCTGTTTTATATCCTTTGTTTAGGAAATCTTGAAATACTTCAATATTGGGAATTAAACATTGTTCATATACCCTTAAGCTCATTTTTCCTTGGTCTCTTAATTCTTCATAGGCCATTATTATTTTTTCATAATTATTATCTCCTACTACTCCAAAATCATCTGATTGAACTGAAGTAATGCCACAAGAATTTGCATTTTCCATTCCCTTTATCAATTGATTTTTTATTTCTTCTACAGTAGGTTCTGGTATAGCTTTTTCTATTAATCCAATTGCATTTCCTCTAAATATTCCCAAAGGTTCACCATTTTCATCAATGTCAAAATAACCATTTTCTACTTGAGCTGTATTTTTAGTAATATTAGCTATTTCCAATGCTTTACTATTAACTACTACTATGTGTCCACAGGTCCTATTTAGAATAATTGGGTGTTCAGAAGAAATTTTATCTAAATCATATCTATTGGGAAATCTTTTCTCCCCTTTAAAATAATCTTGATTCCAACCTCTCCCCCTAATCCATTTTCCCTTTTCTATTTTTTTAAATTTGATTTCAGTTCTACATTTTTCAATTATTTCTCCAATGGACTTTTCTTCTGCCAAATCTATAAGGTCTAGAAAAAGAGAATAACCTACTAAATGCATATGACTATCATTAAAGCCAGGTAGTAATAGTTTTCCCCCTAAATCTATTACTTTAGCATCTCCATTTTTTAATGCTAATACTTCCTCATTATTTCCTACCTTAATTATTTTACCATTTTTTATGGCCACAGCTTCTGCTTTAGGCTTTTTAGGATCCATAGTTCTTATATTACCATTGATAATAAACATATTTCCACCTCTTTCCCTTTTATACTTTTATTATAGACTAAGTTAATATAAAAGGGAACTAAATCTCTGTAAATCTCTGAACCTGGCACTAACTTACTAACTTTTGTACAAAAGTTAGTAAGTTAGTGCCAGGTTCATATACTTAGTTAGTGCCAGGTTCAGATACTTACCAGGCTCATATACTTACCAGATTCATACAGATTCATATACTTCCTTGCGTATACTTGTTTAGCCTATAGGCTTACTGAGATAAAATGTTCTACTCCATCATCTACTAAATCAATATATTCTTCCTTAATTGCTACTCCATCTAATATTATTTTACTTACTCCTTTATTTATCTTATTTAAATTTCTTACTTCTATATTATAATAGGTGGAGCCATGTCTATATCTAATACTATATTTTTCCCAATCCTTAGGTATACATGGGTCTATATATAATTTATTTTTTTCTATTCTAAAACCTAGTATATTTTCCAAGCCCACTTTATACATCCATCCTGATGAGCCTGTGTACCAAGTCCACCCGCCCCTACCTAGATGCTGAGGATTAGTATATACATCAGCAGCTACCACATAGGGTTCAACTTTGTATTTGGCACATTCTATTAAGGACCTAGTATGATTTATAGGATTGACCATTTTAAATAATTCATAAGCCCTATCGCCTTCTCCTAATAATGCAAATGCTTTAATTACCCATATGGCCGCATGGGTATATTGGCCTCCATTTTCCCTTACTCCTGGAACATAGGATTTTATATATCCTGGGTCTAAGTCTGTATTTTCAAAAGGTGGATTTAACAATGCTATTATGCCTTCTTCATTATTTATTAAATGTTTTTCTACAGAATTTAAAGCTATTTTTACCCTTTGTAAATCTCCTGCCTGGGAAATAACAGCCCAAGATTGGGCTATAGAATCTATTGTACATTCAGTATTTTCCTTTGAACCAATGGGAGTACCATCATCAAAAAAGGCTCTTTTATACCATTCTCCATCCCAAGCATTTTTTTCAATTGCAGTTTTTAACTTAAATATAATCCCTTTGTATTTTTCTACTTTTTTAAAATCCTCCATTTTTTCACATATGGGGATAAAGGATTTTAAAACAGTAATTATAAACCAGCCTAGCCATACAGATTCTCCAAATCCCTTGTAGCCAATTTTATTCATTCCATCATTCCAATCTCCTCCCCCCATTAGGGGCAATCCCCTTTCACCAAATTTAAGAGATTTTTCAATGGCTCTAATACAGTGTTCATATACAGTACCTATATCCTTAGATATGGAAGGTACCTCATATCTTTCCTCTTCATCTTCTTCTAAAATAGGGCTTTCTATAAAGGGAATCTTTTCTTTTAATATACTTTCATCTCCTGTTTTTAAAATATATTCTGAAACTCCTAGGGGTAGCCATAATAAATCATCTGTATATTTACTTCTAATTCCCTTATGAACTTCTGAATCTGGTATAGGGTGCCACCAATGTTGCACATCTCCTTCCTTGTATTGATGCTTACAATTTTCAAGGATTTGTCTTCTCCCTTCACTGGGTACATGGTATAGGGCATTCATAGTATCCTGCATTTGATCCCTTGCCCCAAAAGCACCGCCTACCTGATAAAAGCCTGCCCTTCCCCATATTCTACAGGCAATAGTCTGATACATTAGCCAATTGTTCATTAAATAATTCATACTATTATCAGGGGTATTTATTTTTATAATACTAAGTTTTTTTCTCCAAAAATCTTTTATTTCTTCTAAGGACTTTTTAGATAATTCAATATTTCTATATTTATTTATTAAACCATGCCCTATTTCAATATCATCATTTTCACCTAGTAAAAATACTAATTGTTTTTCTTCATTAGGTTTAAGATTTAACTCCACTTCTATAGCCCCACAGGGATTTAAACCAAAACCTATATTACATGAAAGCCTTTCTTTTTTTAAACTTTCAGGGGTTTTATAATTAGGTGTTTTTCCTAAAAATTCTAATCTATCTCCAGTATAGGATTTAATTTCTTCTGAACTCCCAATAAATATAGTACTATTTTTAAATTCTAGATTAGTGGAGTTTTTAATTTTAAATATTCCTTCTGTCATATCACTTTCCAATAAACTTTCTGTTTCCTCATCTATTACCCCTAATACTGGTCTAATATAATAAAATAAGCTAATTTTCCTTTCCATATTTGTATTGTTTTTCAATTTAATTAAATTTACTTTAACACTGTCTTCTTTAGGTATAAACATTGTTAATTCCTGCTGTATTCCATGACTATTATGATAAAATGAAGTATAGCCTAGTCCATGGGTGATTATATACTCCCTTTCATCCCTAATAGGTTTAGGGGTAATACTAAATATATCCCCTGTATCATTATCCCTTAAATATACTATCTCCCCTGGATTTTCCATTATTAAATCATTGTACCAGGGAGTCAATTTGTTTTCCCTACTGTTTTTAGACCAAGTAAATCCAGTTCCCATTTCTGTTATTATAAAACCAAAATATTTATTGGCTATTACATTGATCCATGGAGTAGGAGTATTAATATCTTTATTTAATTTAATAATATACTCTGTACCATCTTCACTAAAACCTCCATAACCATTAAAATACTCTAACTCTAATACTTTATTTTCTTCTGGATAATAGATTTTCTCTCCATTAAATTCTCTACAAGGGATTGAATCTTTAAATTCCCTATCTACACTAAATCCCCTATCTCCATCAATTATTAAATCTGCCCATTTGTAAAATAGTGCCAGTTCTTCATTTTCCATGGCATTTTTGTTCTTTAAAAATATTCCACCTTTATATCCTCCCCTTTCATATATGATTTCTCTAATATTTTGAAATAGAGGCTGATGATAAGTGGATTTTTCTTCATTTAATATAATTAAGTCTACTTTAATTCCCTTATATAACCAATATTCATAGGCATCTAAAATTTTTTCTATATTTTCTAATCCTTCTAAGGTTTTTATAGTAATTAATACTATAGGATTATCTCCAGAAATACTATGGCCCCATAATCCTTCCTTTCCTTTAATATTGTTTTTTAATATATATTTATATTTAGATTTAAAATCCTTCTTTAAATAAAACAAATAGGGTAGTAGTTTTTCTGCAAATCCTATATTCTTTTGATTTAAATTAAGAAAGTCTATTTCTGTTTGGGATTTAGTATTAGACAAATCTTTGGCCATTATAATATTTTCTTTAATACTATATTTATTTAATATACTTATGGCTTCTTCACGACTATAGGCCATGGCAGTTATATAATATATATTTATTTTTTCTTTAGGTTTTAACTTGATTTTCTTTCCAATACTCATAATAGGCTCTAGTACTACTCCAGTAGTATTACTTAAGCCCTTTACAACCCCCATGGGATTTTCAAGAGAGTTTCCCCTACCAATAAATTTATTTCTATCGGTTTCATATTGAAACTTTTCCCAATCTTTTTCAAAGATTCTAATTCCATGTAAAATCCAAATATCCCTTAAATCTTCTCCTCTCTTTCTTCTATGGGCTAATATTCCTTCTACATCCTCTAAAGCTTCTGTTTTTATAAATAAATTATTAAAAACTGGATGGGCCATATCTGAATTGATTTTTTCTCCTACTACTTCAAAATAAGATATGGTTTCCAATAATTTTTCTTCTTCTCCATTATTAATTAAAGATACTTTTCTAATTTCCCCTAATTCCTCTGGTAATAAAAACACATCCATTTTAGTTTCCACATCTCCATCTTTTCGATGGAAGCTGGCCTTATATGATGAAAACTCCACATTATAGTAATCTGACTCTTTATACATTGGGGCAAAAGCTCCAGACCAAATACTATTATTTTTTAAATCCTTAATATAAATAAATTGACCATAGGGAGTAGATAAAAAATCCCTTCTCCATCTATTAATGAATATATTGCCATTTTTAGAAAATCCTTCTCCTCTATTGTTTATCATTAGTGAATAAGTATTAGAGGATAATATATGGCATTTAATATCCTTTAGGCCTGATTTACCATATACTCTATTTTTATAGGGTTTTTTCTTTGCTTTTATAGTTCTTCTCTCCACTAAATTTTCTTTTTCCTTTGAAATTATAGGCCTTAAGGGTATTTTTTCCTGTAACAATAATTCCCCACATTTCATTTGTGGTTCTCTATGAAATCTATTTACCATTATATTTTTATTCAACAAATTGTTTATGGAGACAAGTATCATTCCTTGATGATGGCTCATATAGGATTTGACTATACCCTTTTCTAAATGCTCTGGTAATCTAGACAAAGTATAATCCACCGCCTCATAATAGCCATATTCACCCCTTAAACCTTCAGATTCTAGTTTTTTAATATTTTCCAATACTCCTGCATAATCAAATTTTAATGCTAAAAAACTACTATAAGGGGATACTACTAATTCATCTTTTAAACCCCTCATAAAACCTAGGGAAGGTATGCCAAAGGCTTTATATTGATAATTTAATTGTCTATCAAAGGCAAAGAACCCAGATTCAGAAATACCCCAGGGGACTTTATGGCTATTGCCATAGTCTTTTTGTATTTTTATGGCTGTTTTATTACTTTCATCTATTAAACTATTTTCATAATCCTTTAATACTAAAGAAGGCATCAAATACTCAAACATTGTTCCTGACCAAGAAGCCAATGCCAAATAACCTTTTTCCTTTATTAAGGATTTTCCCAATCGATTCCAATGACTAAGGGGTACCTCCCCTCTAGATATGGTAATATAAGAAGTGGTTCTAGACTCTGAAGCTAATAAATCATAATACGAATTTAATACCATCCCTTCTTCCACATTATAGCCAATATAAAACAAATCCCTTTTTTCATCATATAAGGGTTTAAACTTAGTATTATCTATTAATTCTTCAATTT
>JAAZMA010000355.1 GCA_012799055.1 Tissierellia bacterium | reverse complement strand
GTATACCAAATTTAGCTGCCCATTTATTTATTTTATATTATGCATCCATATCTGCCATAACACCACCAGTAGCAGTAGCATCCTATGCAGCAGCTGGTTTAGCAGAAGAAAATGCTATGAAGGTTGGTTGGGAGGCTGTTCGACTGGGTATAGTAGCTTTTATAGTTCCCTTTGCTTTCGTTTTAAACCAAAAATTATTGGTAGTTATAACAGGATTGCAAATTGAAGTGGTAATTGATTTAATTTTTGCATTTTTAACTTGTTTATCATTAGCATTTTCAGCTCAAGGTTGGTTATTAAGGGATATATCAATATTCCAAAGAGGGATTTTATTTTTAACATCCTTAATCATGCTAAGTTCAAATAATTTATTATGTTTAGCTGGAGCTGTAGTTTTATTTGCTTTATATATATTAAATAAAAAATTAGTAAAGACGAAAGGTATGGAAGTATAACAAAAGAGGTGAAGAAAATATGAGAGTAATAGTTATAGGTGGAGTTGCAGCAGGAGCTAGTGTAGCAGCTAAAGCCAGAAGAGAAATAAAAGATGGGGAAATAGTTGTATACGAAAAAACAGATACAGTATCTTTTGGGGCATGTGGATTGCCATATTACATTGGGAACTGTTTTTCAGATCCTAATTTTATGATAGCCAGAACTGTGGAAGATTTTAAAGAAACAGGTGTAGAAATTAAAACATTTAACGAAGTGAAAGAAGTAGATTTTCTTAATAAAAAAATTAAAATAAAAGATTTAAAAAACAATAGAGTATATGAGGATAAATATGATAAACTAGTTATAGCTACAGGTTCTATTCCAATTATTCCGCCCATAAAAAACATTGAATTAGAAAATGTATTTACATTGAAAACTTTGGAAGATGGATTAAAATTAAAGGAAAAATTACTAAGTGATGAAATTAAAGATATTACAATAGTAGGTGCAGGTTATATAGGTTTAGAATTAGCAGATACCATGAGTAAATTAGGCAAAAATATTAGAATAATACAATTAGACGAAGATATTATGCCAGAGTCCTTTGACAAAGAAATGACAGAAATTATGAAAGAAGAATTGTCAAATAAATCTATAGATTTAAAACTAAATGAATATGTGGTGGAATTAGGAGGAGACAAAAAAGTTCAAAGGGTCATAACAAATAAAGGAGAGTACAATGCAGATTTAGTAGTAATTGCAACAGGAGTAAAGCCTAATACTTCATTTTTAGACAAAGATGAAATTGAACTAATGAACAATGGAGCTATTAAAGTAGATAATTTTGGAAGAACTAATATAGATGATGTATATGCAGTTGGAGATTGTGCAGCAATACCCCATTTTGTTTTAGAAGATAATGTGTATATGGCTTTAGCCACATCTGCCAATAAATTAGGACGAATAATTGGGGAAAATTTAGGAGGTAATAAATCTAAATATCCTGGTACTTTGGGAACAGCTGGTTTGAAATTATTAGATTTAGAATGTGCCAGGACTGGTATAACTGAAAAATTAGCCAAAGAATTGGGATATGATTATAAACAAGTATTTATTAAAGATAAAAACCAAACTAATTATTATCCAGGTCAGGAAGATATATTTATTAAATTAATCTATGACAAGAATAGTAAAAAAATACTTGGTGGACAGATTGTTGGTAAAAAAGGTGCTGCACTTAGAATAAACACATTGGCAGCAGCAATTTACAATGGAATGACTACAAAAGAACTAGGAATGCTAGATTTACTATATTCTCCTCCCTTCGCTCGAACTTGGGATGTGTTAAACTTAGCTGGAAATGTAGCAAAATAACAAAAGGAGAATGATGTATGAAATACAATTTTGATGAATTGGTGGATAGAAGGAATTCTGATTCAGTTAAATGGAGAGAATTAGAAGAATTTCAAGGTGAGAAAGATGTTCTACCTATGTGGGTAGCAGATATGGATTTTAAATCTTCAGATGAAATAATTGAAGCCTTAAAGACAAGGGTAGAACATGGAATTTTTGGCTATCCCTATATAGATGATTCTTTTTATGAATCCATAATAAATTGGATAAAAAATAGATATAATTGGGAAATAAAAAAAGAGTGGATACTGTTTACTCCTGGAGTAGTAATGGGATTAAATATTGGAGTAAGGGAATTAGTAGAAGAAGGGGAGAAAGTACTAGTACAATCCCCAGTATATCCCCCTTTTTATAGAGTAGTAAACAATAATAAAAGAATTGTAAACAATGTCCCCTTAATACATAATGGGGAAAAATTTGTAATGGATTATGAAAATTTAGAGAAAAAAATAGATGATGATACTAAATTAATGATGCTTTGTAGTCCCCATAATCCAGTGGGAAGAGTATGGACTAAAGAAGAATTAATAAAACTGGGAGATATTTGTATAAATAATAATATTATTATAATCTCAGATGAAATCCATTGTGATTTAACATTAAAAGGACATAAGCATATTCCATTGGCTTCTATTTCTAAGGAATTAGAAGAAAGAACTATAACCTTAATGGCACCTAGTAAAACTTTCAATATAGCAGGACTTCATACATCAGTAGCTATAATTCCCAATGAAAACTTAAGGAATAAATATAGTAGGGCCATTGAAATAATGGAAATAGGCAATATTTCAATATTTGGAGCATTAGCCTTAGAAACTGCCTATAATCATGGAGGACAATGGCTTAAAGAAGTAATGGAATATATTGAATCTAATATAGATTTTGCCATAGACTATATAAATAAAAATATACCAGAAATAAAAGTTCATAAACCAGAAGGAACTTATTTATTATGGTTAGATTTTAGAAGTTTAAACAAATCTTCAGATGAAATAAGTGAAGCCTTAATAAAAAATGGAAAGGTATATTTAAATGATGGAAGGCCTTATGGACCAGGTGGGGAAGGTTATTTTAGACTAAATATAGCTTGCCCTAGAGCAATACTTGAAGATGGTTTAAATAGAATAGAAAAAGCAGTAAAAAGTTTACAATAGCCCTAATTTTGGGCTATTTGTTTTTTTATTAATTTTCTTTGGAATACTATACATATATGATAAAATTATATTATAATATATTTTAAAGAGGTGCAAATATGATAGAACTTGGAAAAATTCAAGAATTAGAAGTAAAAAGACACACATCCGTAGGAGTGTTCCTAAATGTAAAAAACAGCAAAAAAGGTGATAAGGATGTACTATTACCTAAAAAAGAGGTTCCAGAAGGTACAAAGGTAGGGGATATTTTAGAAGTATTTATTTATAGAGATTTTCAAGATAGATTAACTGCCACTACTAAAAGGCCTAAGGTAGTATTAGGAGAAGTGGGACTTTTAAAAGTAGTAGATATTACTAAAATAGGTGCTTTTTTAGACTGGGGCTTAGAAAAAGACTTATTTTTACCCTTTAAAGAACAATCTATGAAATTGGAAAAAGGTAGGGAATATTTAATAGGTCTATATATAGATAAATCCAATAGGCTTTGTGGTACTATGAAAATTAAAGATTTCTTAGAATCTGATTCTCCATATAAAGAAGGAGACTGGGTAAAAGGGACAATTTACAATATTAATGAAAATTTTGGTGCCTTTGTGGCAGTAGATAATAAATACGAAGGATTAATTCCTAAAAAAGAATTAATAGGAGTATATGTCCCTGGGGAAGAAGTGGACTTAAGGGTTACAAATGTAAAGCCTGATGGAAAACTTGACTTAAGTTTAAGGGATAAATTTTATATAGAAATAGAAGATGATGCAGAGTATATTTTAAATAAAACCCAAGAAAAAGGGGGAATATTGATGTTAAATGACAATAGTTCCCCTAAAACAATTAGAAAAGAATTAAATATGAGCAAATCTGCCTTTAAAAGAGCAATAGGAAAATTATTAAAAGAAGGTAAGATAGAATTTATTGAAGGTGGAATAAGACTTAAATAATTGTCAATTGTGTATTATAAATTGAATAAAGGAGGTGTTATTATACACTGGTTAATAATATTTATTATTACATTTATTATTGAAATATCTACATTATCTTTAGTAAGTGTATGGTTTTCAGCAGGTGCCTTAGTAGCTATTTTATTAAAGTATTTTG
>JAAZMA010000157.1 GCA_012799055.1 Tissierellia bacterium | reverse complement strand
GACCTACAGGATTACCCAAGAACTTGATTTGAAATGTTTCCTTATCGATCGTATATTTTCCAGCAAAAAATTTATCAAGAAAATATTTCAGGGTTTCAAATACTTTATCTTTTTTGCTGATACGGGCTTGATGCTCCTTTTCAAGTATACCCTGTTGAAGTTTTATCAGGTCTGATCTCATGTTATCCAGCTCATTAAAATCATTAGAAAGACTATTGTGCAGTTTTAGATATTGAGCTTTACAAAGATTGCGTCTTAATCTGAGCCTTTCACCAGTAACATCCTCTTTTGTTTTGTTCACTTGTCTGATTATTACAGAATTTTTTTCTTGTTGCTCAAAAATTTCGCGAATCAGTTTTTTGCATTCTCCTACGACTGTTTCAAAATCAGAATTAATATCCATAAGACTATCACTTTTCCGTTGCAAATAACTTATCAGTGTAGTCAAACAATTAAATAAATCTTCTTCACAATTAAGATTAATTAGGTTTACATTCTCGAGAGATGGAAAATATTTTTTTAAGTTTTGAATGTCAAGATTGGCACTTCTAGTTTCTTTGGCATAAATCCTAATGCTAGCAATTATATCCTCAAGTGCTTTAATATTGAGGTCTATTTTTCGTAATACTTCTGATTGTTTATCAGCCAAAAATGATTTATATTTACCAATTAACTCTAAAGCCTTTTTATCTAAAATTTGTTTGCAAAAAGGACAAATACCATTATTATCATCATATAATTCAGCACCCTTTTCTATAAAAGTCCTATTCTTCTTGACTTCTTCCACAAATTCGTCATCCCATTCAGCTCTTGGATATGCGGTGGCAAGTATTGTAACTATTTCATCAAACACTTCTTCCTTAACTTTAAAAGTAGGTTCGCTAATATCTGATAGTTTCTCAGGCAGTTGTTTTAACATCTCCATCTGCTTAACTATTTCATTAAAAGATTGAACATCACCCACGTTCTCTTTTCTTCTTAATTTTTCTTTATCAATAAGAGCAAATTCTCTCATTGTTGGATTTATGCCATTATCGCGAAGTTCTTTTTTCGCATTTTCTATACTGCCATAAATAATATCTTCTTTATTTTTAATTTCATATTTAAGTTCTAATTCACGTTTCTTCTCTTTGGTCAGATCTATTTGAACCTTTCCTAAAATATAACCTTCAATGTCTCCGTCCGGAGTGTATCCTCGAGGTTCGATATTTTCTTTTACAAAATCGCTGTTATAAACATGAAATATATATCCGGTATCATTTTGTACATCTGCGGTACTATCGTTGTTAACAAAAATTGATAGATTCTTCTCGTCGTCAGGAGTTGTTGTATTTACAATTTTTATAGATAAAGTCCCAGAAGTTCGCCCTAATGTAAGCAGATCGTTAGGATTCAAATCATGCTCACCAGGGGTAACAAGTCGAAATGTACGGCTTATAAATGACTTTCCTGTTCCGTTTGAAGCATAGAAAGCTATTTTGTTAGAATTAAGCTGACCGAGAAAGTTTATTTTATTGCTCCCATAATGTGGACCAATATTGTTTATATTTAAATTTACTCTGATTTTAGGCTCAGACATTCCTATAGCCTCCCCAAACTTAAATCAT
>JAAZMA010000041.1 GCA_012799055.1 Tissierellia bacterium | reverse complement strand
GAGCAAATATAATAGGACGAGATGGAGAATATCCACCACTTCAAATTCAGCCTACTGATAATTTAAATGGAATAGTGTATGAATTACCTATAGCCAGTGCTCAGGTAAAATCTTCCATACTTTTAGCTAGTTTATATTCAAGTGGTAAAACTATTATAATTGAAAATAAGATTACTCGGGACCACACTGAGAGAATGTTAAATTATTTTGGACAGGATATTGTAAAACATAATAATAAAATAATAGTGGATGAGAAACAAAAATTAATTGGGAAAGAGATATATATTCCTGCTGATATATCTTCTGCTGCATGTTTTATAGTAGCTGCTTCTATAGTAAAAGGTTCCCATATAATAATTCAAAATGTAGGAATTAATCCTACTAGAGATGGAGTTCTTCAGATATTAGATAAAATGGGAGCGAATATTGTTGTATTTAATAAAAAAATTGTAAATAATGAACCTATTGGAGATATAGAAATAAAATATTCTCCTTTAAAAGCTTGTACCATAGAGGGAGATATAATAGGAAGAACAATAGATGAATTACCTATTATTACAGTAGCAGCTGCTTTAGCAGATGGAAGAACTATCATTAGAGATGCAAAGGAATTGAGATATAAAGAATCCGATAGAATAAATGCAATGACTGTTGAATTAAATAAAATGGGAGCAAAAATAGAGGAATTGCCAGATGGAATGATTATTGATGGAGTAGATAGTTTAAGACCAGCTGAGCTTAATTCTTATGGCGATCATAGGATTGCTATGGCTTTATCTATTTCTGCATTAAAAGCAAAAGGAAAGTCTAGTATTTATGGTTCAGAATCTGTAAGTATATCTTATCCAGATTTCTATAAAACTCTAGATTATTTGATTGATTAAAATTTGATTTTTTATATTTAAACTAATATAATTGATTAAGAGATTTAAATTACTATATCACATAATGGGAGGAAATATATATGAAAAATAAATTACCAATTGCTATGTCAAATAAGCATGTTCATTTATCTCAGGAGGATTTAGAAATTTTATTTGGAAAAGATTATAAATTGACAAAGAAAAAAGATCTTAGTCAACCAGGCCAATTTGCAGCGGAAGAGAAAGTTGATTTAATTGGTCCTAAAAATACAATAAAAGGTGTTAGAGTTTTAGGACCTGTTAGAAGTGCTACTCAAATAGAAGTTTCTATATCAGATGCATTTACATTAGGTATTGAACCTATTATTAGAAATTCTGGAGATATTGAAAATACACCAGGTGTTAAAGTAGTAGGACCTAAAGGTGAGATTGAACTAGAAAAAGGTGTTATAATTGCAGCAAGGCATATACATATGCATACTGATGAAATAAAAGAATTTGGGTTAAATAATGGCGATATTGTAAGCGTAAAAGTTGATGGAGTTAGAGGCTTAGTTTTTGACAATGTACTTGTAAGAAGTGGAGAAGGTCATAGATTGGAAATGCATGTAGATATGGAAGAAGGCAATGCAGCTGGAGTTAAAAATGGTGATATGGTAGAGGTAATAAAATAGTGAGGTGTAAAAAATGGGAATAGGTAAGATGATAGACCATACTTTATTGAAAGCTGATGCCACAGAAGATATGATAAAAAAACTTTGTAAAGAGGCAAAAGAACATGAATTTGCAGCAGTATGTGTTAACCCATATTATGTAGGATTAGCCAATGAAATATTAAAAGATTCTGAAGTAAAAGTGGCTACAGTTATAGGTTTTCCACTAGGTGCAAATACTAGTGAAGTAAAGGCCTTTGAAACAGAAAATGCCATAAAAAATGGTGCAGATGAAGTAGACATGGTTATAAATATTGGAGCATTAAAAAGTAAAAACTACGATTTAGTAAGAGAAGATATAAAGGCAGTAGTAGATGCAGCTAAAGATAAGGCCCTTGTAAAAGTTATAATAGAAACCTGTTTGTTAAATGAAGAAGAAAAGAGAATTGCCTGCGAATTATCTAAAGAAGCTGGAGCAGATTATGTAAAAACCTCCACAGGCTTTAGTACTGGTGGTGCTACAGTAGAAGATGTTAAATTAATGAAAGAAATTGTAGGAGAAAATATGGGAGTTAAGGCTTCTGGTGGCATTAGAGATTATGAAAAAGCAAAGGCCATGGTAGATGCAGGAGCTTCAAGGATTGGAGCAAGTGCTTCAATAGATATAGTTAAAGGAGAATAGTAAAAAATTGCCCTAGTATTAGGGTGATTTTTTATATATTAAGAAAGATTTTGAAATCTTACTAAGTAGAATTATAAATATAGTTTAGTAATTTGTTTTTTTTATTATAATAGTTGAAAGGGGTGTACAAAAACGTTCACCCCTTTCATATAGGATTATTCACTTTTACACATTAAATCTAAACAACACCACATCTCCATCTTGCATAATATACTCTTTTCCCTCTAAGCGAACTAGCCCTTTTTCTTTGGCTTGAGGGGTTCCACCGCATTCTACTAAATCTTTATAATTAATAACTTCTGCTCTAATAAAACCTCTTTCAATATCAGAGTGAATTTTTCCTGCTGCTTTTTGGGCTGGGGTTCCTTTTTTAATAGTCCAAGCTTTTACTTCCATTTCTCCAGCTGTTAGAAAACTCATAAGACCTAATAGGCTATAGCTAGCTTTTATTAATTTATCTAGGCCAGATTCTTTAAGTCCTAGTTCAGATAAAAATATTTCTTTTTCATCTTCATCTAATTGAGATATCTCAGCTTCAATTTTTCCTGAAATTACTACTACTTCGGAATTTTCTTTTTCTGCATATTCTACTACTTGTTTTACATATTTATTATCTTC
>JAAZMA010000366.1 GCA_012799055.1 Tissierellia bacterium | reverse complement strand
TTTAGACCAGGGATAAATTTGTCATCATATATGGATAGGAATGCCTTAGGTGCTGATGCCCTATGGACAGAGGAAACCTCTACCATATTTAATCCATTACCACCTTTGGCTCTAGCCACATGATAGTCAATAAGTTTTTCTGTGACAAAGCCATCTTCAGTGGCCATTTTTGTCCCCATAGCAGGGAACATGATTCTGTTTTTAAGCTTAAGACCTTTAATTTCAATTGGACTAAATAAGTTTTCAAACTTCATATTGCATCCTCCTTTATTAATTTTATAAAAGTCTACCTAATGTAGAACCTTCTGCAACAGCCTGCAATGCTTTTCTTGGAGACTTTGCATCTCCAATAATATGAGCTTCTGGCACTAGATTTTTTATATCTTTATATAGATTATCCTTTGATTTTGAACCACAACACAATATTATATGGTCAAAGGAATTTAAGATTTCCTCTTTATTCATTTTTTCTACTAATACTTTTTTGTCCTTTATTTCTAATACTTTAGTAGATGTGTTAATTTTTACACCTTTTGAATAAAGCCTATTGATTAATGGCATCCTATTGTTTGGAGGCATATCTTGGGCAATTTGGTCTAACATTTCTACTAATTGAATAGATATTTCTCCTCTTGAGTTATGAAGTAGTGTATCTGCTACTTCACAGCCAATCATTCCTCCGCCAATTATAAGGATATTGCCTGATACAATTGGAACTAGACCCTTTAGCACTTCATTTCCTGTTATTACATTTTTTTGATCAATTCCCTTAATATTAGGTTTTAAAGGGTCTGCACCAGTGGCAATAACAACTGTGTCTGGATTAAATTCTTTTATAGATTCAACATTTGCATCCTGATTAAATTGAACTTTTACACCTAATTTATTAATTTGTTTGGTTAAATATGTGATCCATTTGGTAAGCTCTTGTTTAAATGGGGGAACTGATGCTAGATTAATTTGGCCTCCTAACTTTGAATTTTTTTCAAATATGGTTACATTGTGGCCCCTTAAAGCTGCTACTCTAGCTGTTTCTAATCCAGCTAATCCTCCACCAATTATTAAGACTTTTTTCTTGTCTTCTGCTGGAATTATGGTCATTTCTTTTTCTTTTCCTACTGTTGGATTAATGACACAAGTGGCAGTAGTCTGGCCTTCTTCCCTAGAAATACAGCCAATACCACAGCTGGTACAAGGAGCTATATCGTCAAATCTCTCATCTTTAGCTTTATTTGGTAGATGGGGATCAGATAGTAAAGCTCTTCCCATAACTACTCCATCTACAAATTTATTTTTAATAATATGGTTTGCATATTGGGGGCTATTGATTTTTCCTACCATTAGTACTGGTACTGTAGATATATCTTTTATTGCCTTAGCTTCTCTTAGATTTAATCCTACTTCTTCTCCATGGCAAGGTATTAATTTCCAACAAACTTCATATTGGGTTCCACCTGAAACTTCAAATCCGTCTACACCTGCTTCAATAAATTTAGGTATTAAATAGAGCATATCATTTATTGTATTTCCTCCAGGTACCCTTTCATCTCCAGAAATTCGCATTATTATTGGAAAATCTTCTCCTGCTTTTTCTTTCATATTTTTTATAATCTCTAAGGTGAATTTGGCTCTACCATCTAAATCTCCTCCATATTCATCTGTCCGTTTATTTCTAAGAGGGGATAGAAATGATCCAGCTAACATATAAGCATGGGCACAGTGAAGTTGAACTCCATCACAACCAGCTTCTTTGGCCCGCCTGGCTGCATCTCCATACATTTCAACTATTTGCTTTATTTCTTCTGTAGACAATTCTCTAACCATCTGGCCAAATTGATTAGGATAGGTGGAAGGCCCTACCGGCTGAACGCCATAGGTCCAGGATATGGATTCAGGACCAGGATGGGTGATTTGTGGGATTACCTTGGTTCCATATTTGTGGATTTTATCCACGAAAACTTTAAAAGATGGTATTAAATTATCATCTCCTAAGCTAATGGTATTGCCAAGATAGGGGACAGAACTATCTACTGTAACTACATCGAGTATTATAAGACCTACCCCACCTTTAGCTCTTTCAAGCCAAAAATTAGTCAAGGTTTCATTAATAGTGCCATCCTTTGATTCAAAACCTAAAGTCATAGGTGCCATGGCTATTCTATTTTTTATCTCCATGGTGCCTATTTTTAATGGGGCAAAAAGATTTGTATTTGTCATATTGCATCCTCCTTTACTTGTTACTTATATAACAAGCAACAACCATGCCAAGTTTTTAACAAGGAAGAATTAGCTAAAATAGAAGGCTATTTAAAAAAAGAAGCATAAAAAAACATCATTATAAAACATGTAACATTATTCATGTCTCATAATGATGCAGAATTAGTTTTAATTTCTATATTCATCTAAATCTATTCCAAACTTAGATATTTTTCGGTATATAGTAGCTCTACTTAATCCTAATATTTCTGCTGTAGATTTTACATTTCCATGGGTGGACTTTAGTATTT
>JAAZMA010000142.1 GCA_012799055.1 Tissierellia bacterium | reverse complement strand
TGCCATAGCGATAAAAAGAATTTTTATTATTGCATTTTGGACATTTTATTGGTACAATTTTTTGCATGAGGACTTCATCCTTTCTGGGAGGTATTTGTTTTCTCACAAAAACATTGTACCACAGAGGCTTGGAGTCCTCAATTTTCATTTAAGTTTACAGAGCGAAATATTCCTATAGGAGGTATTTTATGATTAGAAGAGATAAGACCAATTATTATTTAGATATTGCAGAAACTGTTTCTAAAAGAGGGACATGCTTAAGGCGAAATTTTGGTGCCATTATAGTAAAAAATGACGAGATAATCTCTACTGGTTATACTGGTGCCCCAAGGGGTAGGGAGAACTGCTCTGATTTGGGATTTTGCCGTAGAGAACAATTAAATATACCTAGGGGCACTAGATATGAATTATGCCGTTCTGTTCATGCAGAAGCTAATTGTATAATCTCTGCCTCAAGACGTGATATGATTGATAGTACCCTTTATTTAGTGGGGATAGATGTGAAAACTGGTAATTTAGTTGAAAATGCCAATTCTTGTTCCATGTGTAAAAGGCTTATAATAAATGCGGGAATAAAAGAAGTTGTTATAAGAGATACCTATGATAATTATAGAATAATTCAGGTGGCAGATTGGGTTGAAAATGACGATTCTTTATCTAATAATATGGGATATTAAGATTTAATACCAAGGGCAAACTTTGCCAATTTATCTGCTTCTTCATTGTATTTGTCTCCACTATGGGCTTCTACTTTAACAAATATTACATTTAATTTATCTTTTATGGAATTATAATAATCCCTATATTTTTGAGTTCCATATTTATTGGCTTTCCATTCTAAAGTAGCCCATTTTTCTATTCCCATATAATCATAATATAAATAGAGAGTATCCTTTCCCATTGATAATGCCTTTTCCATTGCCACCATAGCACCCCTAATTTCTCCTGCTACATTTCTCATTTCAGCTAATTTTTCATCCTTCTCTTTTTGAGAATAGGTGGTTTTTCCTTCTGTTGTAAATAGTACTACACCATAAGAATAATATTTCTTATTTTTATCAAAGCTACCATCTACATAGGCTATAATTTCATTTTCTTTTATGGAAAGTGGAGTCTTTTCTTCTAAATCATTATGATTACCATAAATAAATTTTTTTGCATCTTCATAATTAGAAAACTTCTTGAAAACTGCTCCTGAATATCCCTTTACCTGTTCTTCACATTCTGACCAAGTATTATAAATTCCAATTTGTCTACCTTCCTTAACTCCATAGTAATATTTAGCCATATTAATATCTCCTTTTTTATTATAAGTACTAATATACTATTATCTATTTCCCCTATTGTCAATCCATATTAATTTATTATATAATTATTAAAACATAGTGTACCCCCTACACCATGTGGGTATATATAATTAAAACAAAGAAAGGGTGATTTATTTGAAAGCATTAATTACCTTCAAGTACACAGATGAAGAAATGAAGACACTAGAAGATTTAGGCTATGAAATAATATTTGAAGATGAAAAAAATATTAGCTTTTCAGAAAATATGAAAGATATTGATATGATGGTTTGTTTCAATCCCTTTGAAAAATTAGATATAGGGAAGTTTCCCAATCTAAAATGGATACAACTTTTATCTGCAGGAATAAATCAAGTCCCCTTAGAAAAAATAAAAAATCAAAATATTATACTTACTAATAATAGGGGAGGATATAGTATTCCCATAGCAGAATGGACTGTAATGAAAATTTTAGAAATGCTTAAAAATAGTAAAGAATTTTATAATAAACAAAGGGAAAAAGTCTGGAAAATGGATACTTCCCTACTGGAATTATATAATAAAACCGTAGGGTTTATAGGCACAGGCTCCATTGCACAGGAAACTGCTAAAAGGCTTAAAGGTTTTGGGGTAGAAATTATAGGATTTAATTTAAGTGGAAAAGAAGCAGAGTATTTTGATGAAATTTATAAAATAGATGAAATTGAAAAAACTGCCCCTAAGCTGGATATTTTAGTAATTGCAGCTCCTTATACTGAAAAAACTCATCATTTAGTAGATAATAAAGTGCTTCAGTCTATGAAGGATGGAATTTATTTAGTAAATATTGCCCGTGGAAGTATTATAGATGAAAAAGCTCTTATTGCTAATTTACAATCTGGCAAAATTAAAAAAGCTGCATTAGATGTATTTGAAGAAGAACCACTACCAGAAAATAGCCCTCTATGGAATATGGATAATGTAATAATATCTCCTCACAATTCTTGGGCTTCAGAAATGAATTTTAGGAGAAGATATGAAATTGCCTATAAAAATATGAAAAAATATATAAATAATGAGGAATTAATTAATATAGTGGATATTAAAAAAGGATATTGAGCCTTTGCTCAATATCCTTAATATTTTGGTGGAGCTTAGGGGATTCGAACCCCTGATCTTCTGACTGCCAGTCAGACGCGATCCCAACTTCGCCAAAGCCCCATCT
>JAAZMA010000244.1 GCA_012799055.1 Tissierellia bacterium | reverse complement strand
CTTCATCTTACATACCCTACCTAATATAAGCATTATATCAATAAATATACCAAAAAACCAGTAAGTTTTCATCATAATAAACTTACTGGTTTTGTTAATATCCAAGGCCTTTTGAAGTAAACCATTAAGTAGCTTACATTAAAACACCCCTGTTATAAATATTATAACTAAAGCTATTGGAATTAGAAATTTAATGAGGGGACTCCACCAATCGTATACTTTAAGCTTTTCGGCTCCAATATTTGTTTCTTCTTGATATTTATCAAATTTCCATACAAGTAGAGTATAAAAAGATAGTATCAAGGCTCCTAAAGGCATGGCTATATTTCCTGAAAGATAATCTGCAAAGTCGAAGAAGTTTCTTCCACCAATTAATACATTGGACCATGGTCCTTGAGCTAATATAGTTGGGTAGCCTATTATAAATATAATTATTAGGCTTAGCCATACAGCTTTCTTTCTATTCATTTTAAATAGTTCTGTGCAAGTCATTACAATAGGCTCTAAATATCCCATAGCTGAAGAAAGAGCTGCAAAGAAAATTAATAAGAAAAACATTCCTCCAAATAAGCTACCTGCTGGCAATTTATTAAATAAATTTGACATAGTTACAAATAATAAACTTGCTCCAGCATCTGGTTTTAATCCTAATGCAAATATTGCTGGAAATGTAACTAAACCTGCAATTAAAGCTGCTAATGTGTCAAATGCAATTATTATAACAGCATCTGTTGGAATATCGCTATCCTTTTTAAGATAACTTCCATATATAAAAGCCCCTCCACTAGCTATACCTATTGAAAAGAAAGATTGACCTAGTGCTGCAAGTAAAACATCTCCATTTATCTTTGAAAAGTCTACACTTAAATACCACTTCAATCCTTTCATTGCCCCTGGCAAGGTTAAAGACCTTATAGCTAATACAATTAGCATAATAAATAAGGTTGGCATCATTATTTTACAGGCCTTTTCTATTCCATTTTCTAATCCTCTAGCAGAAATTAATCCGATTATTATAACACATGCTAGAGTAAATCCACTTACAGCTACTGTATTGGAAGTAAAGTTTGTAAAGGCCTGTGCATATTCAGTGGCTGTTAAGCCTTTTAGTGAACCAGAAATCATCTTGAATAGATAGGCTAAAATCCAACCCATTATTTGTATATAGTAGGTAAGAATTAAAAAAGCAGAAATCACACCAAGCCATCCAAACAACACCCAAATGCTTCCTTTTCCAGTTAAGGATCTCATTCCTTCTACAGGATTAAGTTGAGTTTTACGGCCTAAGCTCATTTCCATAGTAAATAAGGGTATACCTATTAGCAAAACTATTAATAAATACACTAGTACAAAAGCTCCACCACCATTGACTCCAGTCAAATATGGAAATCTCCATATATTACCAAGCCCAATAGAAAAACCTGCAGCAGTCATTATAAAACCAAACCGGCTCCCCCAGCTTTCTCTCTTCTTATCCATTTATTTCACTCCTTCGTTTTTATTTTAATAAAACTCCTGAACCTTCTTTAAAGAAAGTTCAGGTTTAAAATTAAGTGTTTTTATTCAAATTCAGTAGGTTCATTAACTTCAATCTTAAATGCATCTAAAGCCTTTTTAACTAATTTTCGTCTTAATTCTAATTCCTTATCAGGTGGAAGAACTGGGTTTCCTACTGGGTGAGGAATTGCAATAGTTGGCACTATTCTATTTGCACCTACAGATTTAGAAATAGTAGTAATAGTAGCCATGTGGACAATAGGAATACCATATCTTTCTATCTCTTTTACCATTGTTGCACCGCAACGTGTACAGGTACCTCAAGTAGATGTTAATATAACTCCGTCTACTCCAGCTTCTTTTAATTCCTTGCCAATTTCTTTTCCAAACTTGATAGCATTTCCAACAGATGTCCCTGTACCTGTTGTAGTATAAAAGTATTCATAAACCTTTCCTATATATCCATCCTTCTCATACTGCCTTAATATATCTAATGGAGCTACTCTATCAGGTTTTTCATTTGCATATACTGGGTCATAACCACCATGAATAGTGCAGTAGTCCGCCCCTAAGTCATCTTTTCTGCTTATATCGTATTTACCCCATTTTTGCGCACTAGCTGATTCTATCCTGTCTGGATTGCCTTTAGGTACTATACCACCAGATGTTACCAATGCTATAGTTGCCTTGCTTAAATCTCTAATTGGTATAGCTGGATCTACATGATCAAATACAGGCATTGGCAATTCTGTCTTAAATTCTTTATTATTTAATCTAGCCAATAGCATTTCAACTGCTCTTTTTGAACCCCTCTTATTTGCAAATACTGTAAGTCTTCTTCCTTGTGGTATATAACCTTCTTCCTCTGGAGTACCTAATGGTTCTTTTCTTGCCATCTTCATTGCTATATTAGCCATAATGGGCAATGCTTTACGCATACCGGCAGCTGAATCAGACACACTGGCAATTATAGCTTTGCCTTTACAAACATCAACTCCAGGATTTTCGATATACATTCCAGTAACTACAGGGATATTTAATCGTTCTGTAACTGCATTTGCAATCTCTCCACAAGCCATCCCATATCTACCAGCGTTAAAAGCTGGTCCAGTAACCACAATATCTGGTTTGTTTTCTTTTATAACATTTAATATATAATCTAATGCTTTTTCCTTATTTTCATTAAAATAGTTATCTCCACAGATTATTGTTCCAATTACTTCTCCTTCATCTTTTATAAGACTATTAAAGCCTAAAGCTGGACCTATAGTTTCTCTCTTGAACATTGGCTCTATACCAGCTTTTTCTTCTCCTCCTATTTGACCAAAAAATTGATTTACATAGTATAATACTTTATATTTTTCTGCCATCTTTTCATCCTCCTTTCACCAGTATTTAATACAACTCTACTGTGCAATTGTGATATCCAATCTCTGAAGTAGAGCCTATTACAGCATTTAATTCACACATTAATGTTCCATCTTCAAGTAAAGCTCCTGCCCATCCTCCTGCTAGAGTTGCTATAGATTCAGCATTTCCGATTACCTTGTCAGCAGGTGGTAGAGTAACTACGTGGCTCACATTTCCTGTAGATACAACAGCTATGGCCTCTTTGGCCGTATCTGCTAGTGGTTGGGACATTCCATCTCTACCTGAACATTCATCAGTAATTAAAACAGTTTTTATTCCCACTGTTTCTAATCTCTTACAAATCATTAGTAAGTCTGAGTCTGGATTTCCATAGCCTTCTTCTGATACTATAACTCCATCTGCACCAAGCATCTTACATATTTTTGCCGTATAATCACAGGTTCTAAACTTTCCATCCAAAGTAGTAAGTTCTGGTGTCATTATTACTCCCATGAAATTTAATGTCTTTCCATGTTGGTCATATAAGTCTAAAATAACAGAGTTATTTTGATGCTGATAAGTGGTAATCTTATCACAAGCAGCAACACAATTACCACTGACTACAGCTCCATCAAGTTCTTCATTTGGATGGAGCAAAGTTGGCAATATCAACTGGCTATTTACCCCGTAGATATAGGTATCATGAAGAAGACCTTGAGAAATAAGCATCTCTACATATAAAACCTTTGGTAAGTCTTTGTATTTGGTAATCTCTTCAGCCATGCTATCCATTTCATAAGTCAATATTTCGTTTGGTTCAACTCCTCTACCAGCCTCTCCTATATATTCTGCTGCCCTAAGTCCTGCTACCCTAACAGTTCCCTCATGGGTATGGGGATCTAATCCTTCAACTGGAGTAATGTCTATTACCAAATTATAAGTCTTAGAAAACGGTGTCCACTTGGCTCCCTCGTCCCACATGTCGATTACACCTTCTTGAAAACCTACAATATCACCAACAGTCACTATAGCAGCACCATAGAGTATATTTACTTTTCCTTCTCCAACCTGTTCCATTTTAGAAAAAGCTCCTGGAAACCCTTTCCCAGTTCCTTCGATTTTTACCCTAGGCTCTATTACGTCTTTTACTGGAATAATTCTTACTCTTTCTCCCGGTCTTGCAATATCAACTTTTACGTCCTGTATTTTATCATCTTCTTTAAGCATTTCTATTAATTCTTCCCTATTTACTATTAGTACTCCATCTTTTACGGAAGTTTTTTCTCCAAACTTGATATCCTTAATATGAATCCTTCTATGCTCTAATTTCATAAAATCACCTCCAAGTAATTTTAAACAAACTTGCTAAT
>JAAZMA010000256.1 GCA_012799055.1 Tissierellia bacterium | reverse complement strand
GATGTATCAGGTAATCCAACAATATTAAAAACTGGAATCCCTCTGGAAATATCTGTTTCTACATCTATAATATTTCCATTTAATCCATAAAGCACACAAGTATTAATTTTAGAATACATCTCCATCCCCCCTTATCTTATTGGAAAAATAAGTTTTTATCCTATTTATTTATAAAATGCATTCTCTATATGATTTATTTTTATCCTATTTTGTAAATAGACTTCTATAATATCGTATCTAATTTGATATTTTTCCATTTTCTTATGCTTTAAATAAATATAGGAATTTTTAATTATTTTATCTTGTTTTTTCCAATTAACAGCCTCATAAGGATATCCGTAATTAATATTTGTTCTAGATTTAACTTCTACAAATACTAATAAATCATCTTTTAAAGCAATAATATCTATTTCCCCAATCTTTGTTCTATAATTTCTGTCTAAAATTTTATAGCCCTTGGATATTAAATATTTTGTTGCAATTTTTTCTCCTACAATACCCTTTTTATTATTGTTTTCCATAATTATCTCCTTTTTCTCTATCCAAAGAATACACAAAGAAAATAATTTCAGCCACTGCTTCATATAGTTCTTCAGGTATTTCGTCGTATAATTCAAGTTTTATTAAATCATCTACTAATTTTTCATCCTCATAAATATGAATATTTGTTTTTTTGCCCTTTTCAACTATTTTTTGTGCTATTTCTCCTTTTCCTTTAGCTATTAATTTTGGTGCTACATATCCTTCTTTATATCTAAGGGCTACTGCTTTCTTCTTTTTAAATTCTTTATTATTTCCCATAATCATACCTCTATATTTAAGTGATAAATTGGACCCTTATTAATAATTAAAAAATCTAATATATTATCCTTGTATTTGTATTCATATTTTATTTTGCCAATATTATATCCTGTGTAAACTATAAGATTTTTTAATTCACTTTCTTTGCTTTTAAATAAATCCACATCTTCTTTATTTAAACCATAAAATTTTACATTTATTGTATCACCTATTACTTGACAATTGATTTTTATATTGCCCAAATTCTCAGTATTAAGATTAATAAATATATTAATATTATCTTTAGGACTTTTTTTCTTTTTTCTATTTTTTAAAAAAACAATAGAATCCTTATAAATATCTTTGTTAAAATTTAGAGGTATAAATATATAATTTAATTCTTGATTTATTTCTTCTAAAAACTCTAACCTATTTTCTAATTCCTGAAATTTTTCTTTAATAGTTTTATCAAAAAGAGTTTTGCCCTTCAAATTTTTTTCAATTTCTATAATTGTGTTTTTATATTCAATATAACTTTCCTCTATTATATTTTTAAGACTTCCACTATTTATAATAGCCTTTTTATTTATATTTGTAAACTTATTATATTTAATCTCATCTAATAATTTAAAATCTTCTAGGAATCCATGGGGATTTTCATTTAATTCTAAAAAGTATTTAATATTGTTTAAACTAGGTTTTATTTTATATCTTGTAAATATTGCAATAGTTTGTACTAAATCGGATTTAAATGTATCCTGCTGGTTCACATACGCTTTTAAATCTTTCAATATAGAATAAGACTTCATATTACTTTGATTATTTTTTAATTCTATTTTAGAAGTGTTTTTATTAATATTTTCAGATAATAGATTTTGTCCTACTTTTACATTTTCCCTATCTAGTAAATAATTTATTTCAGTATTATTTATTTTCTTCTCTTCAACAATGCCTTTAGATTCAATCAGTATATTTCTAATGTCTTCCTTTTCCAATTCTGAATTTCCTTTTAGAGTAAATAATATATTAGAATCCTTGTCTATTTCCATTAATTGTTCCAATTTATCCAATACTTTTATTCCAAATAATACATTTTTTTCATTTATTTGAACATTATATTTAATCAAATTATCTACATATTCAATGGCCATAGGCTCTTCTTCAATACCATATTCATTTAAAATTTTAATTAAATACATTTCCTCTTTATTTGTGTTTTCAATAATTTCATCTACTTCCAAAGGTTCTAAAAGTGGTTTTAATTGGATTTCATTTGCTATGGAGGATTTTACTAAAAAGTTTATTTCTTTTCCTTTTAATGGTTCTAAATCCACTTGAACAAATGCTTTAATTTTACCAAAATTTTTTAAATATATTATAGCCTCTTTTTCCTCTAATTCTAATATTTCCCCTACTAATATTTCTCCTTCTTTAAAAAACTCAGATTCAAAATCTGACACTTGGCTATCTCTATATATATTGTTCCAATTATTGATTTTAATCATAATTCACCACCTTTTTCCCAGTAAATTATAAAATGTTTTTTAAAAATGTTTTTCTATGTATAGATGAAGGTCCTAATTTTTTTATTGCTTCCCTATGTTCTAAAGTCCCATAACCTTTATTTTTATAAATTTTGTAACCTGGAAACTGTCTATCCCAACTTTCACATAGTTTATCTCTATATACTTTTGCTATAATAGAAGCACATTGGATCCCATGGGATTTTTCATCCCCTTTAATAATGCTTTTTTGTGGTATGTCAATAGGAATATTTTCTGCATCAATTAATAAAAAATCTGGCACAATCATTTCTCCATCTTTATCCTTTATATTTAAAACTGCTTTTCTCATAGCTAATCTAGTAGCCTCTTTAATATTAATTTCATCAATAATTTTAGCTTTCACTTCCCCTAAACCAAATCCTATAGATTTTTCCAAAATTATATCATATAATTCTTCCCTTTTCTTAGAAGATATTTTTTTTGAATCCTTTACCCCAGGAATTATACAGTTTTTAGGCATTATAATAGCACAGGCTATTACATCTCCAGCTAAACATCCTCTACCCACCTCATCTATACAGGCAATATAATTATATCCCATATTGTACAATTCATTTTCTAGTTCTAGCATCACTCTTCCCCCAATTATATTTTCAGATATTATTAATTTATTTCAGGTAATTCTAAAGTAATTTTCCCTAAATAGCCTCTTCTAAATTCATCTAATATAATATTGCTTGTTTTTAAAAAATCCACTTCTCCACCTTTTACTATACAACCTCTTTTTTTGCCAATTTCCATAATTGTATCATAGGCAGATTTTTTTGTATTAATTATATTATATCTATTGGTCAAGAAATCAGGAGAAATGGAATTTAACTTTTTAACCAGTTCTAAGGCCAAAGTTTCTAAATCCAATAATTCATCTTTAATTGCCCCTGTAAATGCTAAATTTAGTGCAATATCCTTATCTTCAAATTTGGGCCATAAAATACCAGGGGTGTCTAATAATTCTAAATTACCTTTAATTTTAATCCATTGATTAGTTTTAGTCACACCAGGCTTGTTTCCAACTTTAGCTCCTTTTCTCTTTGTTAAACTATTTATTAAAGTGGATTTTCCCACATTTGGAATGCCTATTATCATAACTCGAATAGGTCTATTTTTTATTCCTTTTTTTTCTAATGCCTTTATTTTTTCTTCAGTTAATTTATATGACATTTTAACAATATCTTCAATACCTTCATTTTTTAAATTATCTACATTTATGGAAGGAATACCTTTTTGCTTAAAATAAATATCCCAAAGTTCATTAGCTTTTTCATCAGCTAAATCTTTTTTAGCCATAATTATTAATCTTGGCTTGTTACCAATTATTTCATCAATATCAGGATTTCTACTACTATAAGGAATTCTTGCATCAATCACTTCATATACTATATCTACCATTGAGAGACTTTTTTTTATGGTTTCTTTAGTTTTTTTCATATGACCAGGGTACCAATTAATATTCATAATATCCACCTACTTTAATATAAATAAAATTGGGACTCAAAATAGGTCCCAATACATTAATAATGTTTCTTCTCTTTAACTTTAGCTGCCTTACCTTGTCTTTCTCTTAGATAATAAAGTTTTGCACGTCTTGCACTACCTCTTCTAGTTACAACAATGTTTTCAACTCTTGGAGAATGTAATGGGAATGTTCTTTCTACACCAACACCATAAGACAATCTCCTTACAGTAAAGGTCTCACTAATTCCTCCACCTTGTTTTTTGATAACAGTTCCTTCAAAGATTTGAATTCTTTCACGAGTGCCTTCCTTAACCTTATAATGAACTTGAACAGTATCACCTACATTAAATTCTGGTAAATTTTCTTTTTTCTGTTCCTCTTCTATAATTTTAATTATATTCATGATTTTTGCCTCCCTTCCCAGAATGTTCTTGCCTTATGGCAGAGGACCATCCTTAATTTCATACGTCCTGTATTATAGCACAGGAGTATATTAAATTCAACTGGTTTTATTCCTTGTCTTTTCTTTGATTTCTTCTAAGATTTTTTTCTCCTCATTAGTTAAATTTAAATTATTTAATAAATCTGGCCTTTTCTTATAGGTTGTCTCTAAAGATTTATACTTTTTCCATTTTTTTATTTTTTCATGATCTCCAGACAAAAGTATTTCAGGTACCTTAAAACCATTAAATACTCTTGGCCTAGTGTATTGAGGATACTCTAATAATCCATTATAATGGGATTCATCAGAATAGGATTCTTCACTTCCTAATGCTCCAGGTAATAATCTTATAATAGATTCAATTAATACCATAGCTGGAATTTCCCCACCTGTTAATACATAGTCTCCTATGGAAATCTCCATATCTATATAATTATCTATTATCCGATTATCTATCCCTTCATAATGGCCACATAATAAAATTAAATGTTCTTCCTGAGACAATGTTTTAGCCATTTCCTGATTATAAGGCTTTCCCTGAGGTGATAAATATATTGTTTTGGATTTTTTTTCTTTAACACTAATTAATGCATCGTAAATAGGTTGGGCTTTCATTATCATACCTGGACCCCCACCAAAAGGGTAATCGTCAACTCTTTTGTGTTTATCTTTAGTAAAATCCCTAATATCTACAGCTTCTAAAGAAAGTATACCCTTATTAACAGTTCTTCCAACTATACTCCAATTAAAAAACATATTTATTAATTCTGGGAATATAGTTAATACATGAATTTTCATTCTATCATTCCTTCAATTGGATTAATTATTATTTTTTTATTAGCTATATCTATATCAACGAAAAATTCTTTAACTGCTGGAATTAGGTATTCTTTTCCTTTATTTATATCTTTAACAATATATATGTCATTACTAGGGGATTGGTCTACTTCTTTCACAAATCCAATATAATTATTATTAGTATCAAATACTTCGCAATCAATTATATCAAATATAAAATAATGTCCTTCAGGTAAATCTACTTTCCCTTCCTGATTTACATAAATATATTTATCCTTAAAAGGTAAAACCTCGTTAATATTATTAAATTCTTTAAATTTTAAAATAACTAAACTTTTATGGTATTTTACACTTTCTACTTCTACTTTTTTTTTATTTTCTCCTAAATAAGCAGTTCTCAGATGGTCAAATCTATATATATTATTAGTCAAAGGAAATATTTTTAACTCTCCCTTTACACCATGGGTATTTATTATTTTCCCAATTTGAATATATTCTACAGTCATCTTTTCACCTACCATCGAGAATAAGGGATTAGGTTTTGCTAATCCCTATTATTGAATAATTTCGACTACTACTCTTTTGTTTTCCTTAATAGCAGCTGCTTTTACTACTGTTCTAATAGCCTTAGCAATTCTACCTTGCTTACCTATTACTTTTCCCATATCTTCTTCAGCAACTCTTAACTCAATAATAACTGATTGAGTTCCTTCAATCTCATTAACTTCTACTTGTTCTGGATTATCTACAAGTGCTTTAGCTATTGTTTCAACTAATTCTCCCATTTGTAGCACCTCCTAGAAATTATTCTTCTACACTATTTTCATTAAGTTTTGTATAAATTTCATTTTCTCTAAACAATCTATCAACTGTATCAGTTGGTTTCGCACCATTTTTTAACCATTTAGCAGCCTTTTCATCATCTATCTTAACTGTTTTTGGTTCAGTTAATGGATCATAATAACCAATTTCCTCAATAAATCTCCCATCTCTTGGGGATCGGGAATCAGCAACTACTATTCTATAAAAAGGATTTTTCTTTGCTCCCATCCTTTTAAGTCTAATTTTAACCGCCATCTTTTCACCTCCCATTTAATAAATATTTATTAGAAAAAGGGTAAACCAAATTTCCCTTTTTTCTTCATAGTCTTTTCCATATCAGTAAATCTTTTCATCATCTTTTGAGTTTCTTTAAATTGTTTCAATAATTTATTTACATCCTGAACTGTGGTTCCACTACCATTTGCAATTCTTTTTCTTCTTCTACTATCTACTATATTAGGATTTTCCCTTTCTTCTAAAGTCATAGATTGTATTATGGCTTGAACTTTAACTATTTCCTTATCATCTACACTTAAACCTTTTAACGCCTTAGTGTTCATGCCAGGAAGCATTCCCATTAACTCATCTAAGGGTCCCAAATTTTTCATCTCTTCTAATTGGTCTAGAAAATCATCTAAAGTAAATTGTTGTGCACGAATTTTCTTCTCTAATTCAATTGCTTTTTCCTCATCAAAAGAAGACTGTGCTTTTTCAATTAAAGTAAGTACATCTCCCATGCCTAGAATTCTAGAGGCCATTCTATCGGGATGAAAAGGTTCTAATTGGTCTATTTTTTCACCCATACCGGCAAATTTAATAGGTTTGCCTGTTACAGCTCTAATAGATAATGCTGCACCACCTCTAGCATCCCCATCTAATTTGGTCAGTACAACTCCTGATATTTCTAAGGTTTCATTAAAAGTTTTTGCAACATTTACAGCATCTTGGCCTGTCATTGCATCTACCACTAATAATACTTCTTGTGGATTTACTGCATCGTGAATATTTTGCAATTCTTCCATTAATTCCTCATCTATATGAAGTCTACCTGCAGTATCTATAATAATTACATCATTACCATTTCTTTTTCCATATTCTATTGATGCCTTTGCAATATCTACTGGATTGACTTGGTCCCCCATTGAAAAAACTGGAACTCCAGCTCTTTCTCCTACTACTTCCAATTGTTTAATTGCTGCAGGTCTGTACACATCACATGCTACTAATAAGGGCCTTTTATTTTGTTTTTTAAGATTATAAGCTAATTTTCCTGTAGTTGTAGTTTTACCTGCTCCTTGTAATCCACTCATTAATATAACTGTAGGTGGTGTAGATGCAAAATTTAATTTAGCCTCTTTTTCCCCCATTAACATAGTTAATTCTTCATTTACTATTTTAATTACTTGTTGCCCTGGGGTTAGACTTTTCATCACTTCCGAGCCTACAGCTCTTTCTTTCACATTATTAGTAAATTCCTTTACAACCTTAAAATTAACATCTGCCTCAAGTAGAGCAAGTCTTACCTCTCTCATGGCAACATCTACATCTTTTTCCGATAATTTGCCTTTGCCTTTTAATTTACTTAATGCATTTTGTATTTTTTCAGACAAGGATTCAAATGCCATAAATCACTGACCTCCTAGCTATTTTCTATTATTTTCCTAATTAATTCCCTAAGGTCTTTGGTTCTTTCTATTATTTTACGGTTTTCTACACTTTTGGCTTCATTTTCTATTTCTTCTACCACTATTGCAATTTTTTCTATTTCTTTTTTATTTAAATTAAATTTACCTACTAAATTAAGTGTATCTTCAAGTTCATATAGTTTTTGCTCTGATCTCTTTATCAAATCATACACAGCTTGTCGACTAATATTTAATTCTTCACCTATTTCAGCCAATGAATAATCATATATATAGTACAATTCCATAGCCAAATATTGTCTATCCGTTAGTAACTTCCCATAAAAATCAAATAGAATACCTATTTCAACAATTTTTTCTACCATATTATCACCAACTAATAAACACTGTCAAGTAAAAAACCTTGACAGTGTTATATTAATATAATTTTATTTCTTTGTCAATAGTTTAATTAAAAATT
>JAAZMA010000071.1 GCA_012799055.1 Tissierellia bacterium | reverse complement strand
TATAATGAAAGAAAAACACCCCCCATATATAAAATTTTAAAAAAAGGTCATGGAGAGGATTTATTAGAATTAAAGACTAATTTTTTAGATATTCCCATTGAAGTAAAAATAGATTATATAAATAAATATATATCCATTAAAGTAAATAATAAGGAATATAAAATGGATTATATTAATGCCATAGGTCATATGGTGGTATTGGACAAAGACACTAAAAACATGAGATTTTATCAATCACAAGGCTATACTGTACGTAAGGAAAGTATTAATGATTTATTAAAAGGTGGAGAATTTAGAGGTAAAGGAAAATATAGTGAAGATTTAGATGTAATTGGGGAAGATATTTTTGAAATTCACAAATCTGATTCTATAATTGACGAATTTTATAAAGTAGCCCAGGGAAAAGACATAGTCTATGAAGATAAATATGAACAAATAAATGGAATACCAACTATATGTACCCTTTTACCTGTAGAAGATCAAGGTAAGAGAATAGGTGCAGCATTAAAAGTAGAAGATATTTCTCAAATTAAAAAAATAATAGCAGAAAGGGATAATGCCATTAGTAAATTGGAAAAAGCAGAAAGTCAACTATTAGAAGAAGAAACATTAAATAAGGCTTTCCCTAGATTTGTAGGAAATAGTAAAGAAATAAAACAGGTAAAAAGACTTGCATTAAAATCTTCGAAAACCAATTCCAATGTACTAATTTTAGGGGAAAGTGGTACAGGCAAAAGCTTATTAGCCAAGTCCATACATCAAAATAGTAAATTAAAAGATAAGCCCTTTGTCCATGTAAATTGTGGTGCCATACCTGAAACCCTGTTGGAAAGTGAATTATTTGGATATGAAGAGGGGGCTTTTACTGGTGCTAGAAAAGAAGGGAAAAAGGGCTTTTTTGAAATGGCCAATGGGGGCACTATATTTTTAGATGAAATAGGAGATATATCCCCTAGCTTACAAATTAAGCTATTAGAAGTTATACAAGAAAAGTCTTTTTATAGAGTAGGCGGTATAGAAAAAATCACTGTTGATGTTCGCATTATATCTGCTACTAATAAAAATTTAGAAGAGCAAATGTATAAGGGAAAATTTAGGGAAGATTTGTATTATAGAATAAATGTATTTCCCATTTGGATACCTCCTTTAAGGGATAGAAAACAGGATATTATACCATTAGTAGAACTATTATTGCCAAAAATATGTAAAGAAATAGGTTGTAAAACTAAAAGAATATCTGCAGAGGCTATTAATTTAATATTAAAATATCCTTGGCCAGGAAATGTAAGGGAATTGGAAAATGTTTTAGAGAGAGCAGTTAATTTAGCAGAAGGAAATATTATATTATCTAAACATATTAGTTTAAAAGTGGGAGAATTTGAAGTGAAAAATGATTCTATTATGTCATTAAAACAAGCAGTAGAAGAACAGGAAAAAAGATCTATTGAAGAAGCATTACTATTATTTAATGGAGATAAGAAAAAAGCTTGGAAAGCTTTAGAAATTAGTAAAACTACTTTTTATGATAAATTAAAAAAGTACAATATTGAATAATAAATTTAGCAGTATTAATATAAGGGGGCAATAAAATTGATTAAACCAAAAGCACTAAAATTTGGGGATACTTTAGGGTTAGTAGCACCTGCTAGTTTTACCTCTAAAGAAAAGGTTGACAAATCCATAGAAATTGTTAAACAAATGGGGTTTAAAGTAAAAATAGGCAAAAGTCTTTATGAAAGATATGGATATTTATCTGGAAAAGATGAGATTAGGGCAAAAGATATAAATGAAATGTTTGAAGACAAAGAAGTAGATGGAATTATATGTCTTAGAGGTGGTTATGGTACCCCTAGAATTTTAGACCTGCTAGATTATAATATTATAAAAAACAATCCAAAGGTATTTATAGGATATAGTGATATTACAGCTTTACATATAGTATTTAATCAAATATGT
>JAAZMA010000298.1 GCA_012799055.1 Tissierellia bacterium | reverse complement strand
CTGCTGGTTTGGAAGACTTTAAGATGGAGGCTATAAATAGTAGGGACGAAAAAGAAATCATAAAAGCTATTGAGAATGCTAATGTGATTATTGTTTCACCTGGTAGGGAGGAAGAAATTCGAAAAATAGCTGGTAATAAAAAAGAAATTGTAAGATTCGATTATATTTTAGATAAAGATTCAGTTAATACCATGTTATCTAAAATTATTAAAATAAAAAATTAATATATTAAGGAGAGAAAAAGACTATGAATAAGAAAATAGTACTTGGTGTTATAGGAGCAGATTGTCATGCAGTTGGTAATAAAGTTTTAGACCATGCATTTACAGAAGCAGGTTTTGAGGTAATCAATGTAGGTGTATTAAGCTCACAGGAAGATTTTATTAATGCGGCTATTGAAACAAATGCATCTGCAATTTTAGTATCATCTCTTTATGGACATGGAGAAATTGACTGTAGAGGATTAAGAGAAAAATGTGAAGAAGCAGGACTAAAAGATATCCTATTATATGCTGGAGGAAACTTAGTAGTTGGAAAGCAAGAATGGGGTCCAGTAGAAGAAAGATTTAAAGAAATGGGATTTGACCGTGTTTATGCTCCAGGAACTTCACCACAAGAAGGAATCAATCATTTAAGAGAAGATTTAAAACTAATTTAATCTGAGGGTGATAATATGGATGCACTATTATTAATTGACTTTGGTAGCACATATACAAAGCTGACAGCTGTTGATATGGAAAAACATGAAATCATTGCCCATACAAAAGCATTGACTACAGTGGAAGAAGATATCATGATTGGCTTTGACAATGCTTATAATGTCATGAAGGAAAAGTGCAAGGACAAAGAATTAAACTTCAAAGAAATGTTGGCATGTAGTAGTGCAGCAGGTGGACTGAAAATGGTGGCCGTTGGTTTGGTACCTGATTTAACAGCAGAGGCGGCTAAAAGAGCAGCATTAGGTGCAGGCTCTCGTGTTCTTGAGGTTTATAGTCATGAATTAACTCGTAGTGAAATTAGGGATATGATAGAAAAAGAGCCAGATATAATTTTATTGGCAGGAGGAACAGATGGGGGTAATAAGGATTGTATATTACACAATGCTAAAATGTTAGCAGCTCATATAAAAAATGTTCCTATAGTAGTGGCAGGTAATCAAAAAGCTAATGATGATATTGAAGATATATTTGTAGAAGAAAAGATAGATTATGTTATAACAGAAAATGTTATGCCAAAATTAAATGTTTTAAATGTGGAACCTGCAAGGGAAGCTATCAGAGAAATTTTTATGAAGAGAATAGTGGAAGCTAAGGGTATGAAAAAGGCTGAATCCTTCATAAATGGCATATTAATGCCAACTCCTGCAGCAGTGTTAAATGCAGCAAAGATTTTAGCAGATGGCACTGATGAGGAAAATGGTATAGGAGATCTTATTATAGTAGATATTGGAGGTGCTACAACTGATATTCACTCCATATCTGATGGGAATCCTAAAAAACCAGGTGTGATGAAGGTAGGTCTACAAGAACCATATGCTAAAAGAACTGTTGAAGGAGATCTAGGTATGCGTGTAAGTGCAGAATCCTTAGGACAGGTGGTAGCCACAAAGAATTTTAAGAAATATGCACCTGATTTAGCCTATGATATTCAAGAGAGATGTAATTATCTTGCAGCAAATGTAAATGAAATTCCACAAACTGATGAAGAAATAGCTTTTGACGAAGCTATGAGTATGGCAGCAACAGAGATAGCCATGGAAAGACATG
>JAAZMA010000231.1 GCA_012799055.1 Tissierellia bacterium | reverse complement strand
GCTAGTTTTTCTGAGGAAATAGCTACCCATATGGAAGAAACCACAGCCCAAGTATTGGAACAACACAATAGGTCTCAATATCTTCAAGATGTAGTAGAAGAAATTACGGAAAATGTGTATAAAATGCAGCAATTTGTAGCAGGAAAAGTTATGGAAGAGAAAATGTTTAATGCAGTATATTATGTTAAAGACTATGTAAAAAATAAAGGAACTATAAATGAAGAAGATGTGAAAAAATTATTAAAAGAAACAGGAATGGATGATATATATATTACAGATTCACAGGGAATAGTTAAGTATACTAGTAATAGGGAAGCCATAGGACTAGATTTATATGAAGCAGATAAAAGTTTTTTATCGTTAAAAGAGGGCAAGAAGGAATATATAGTAACTCCAATTAAAATAAGAGTTGAAGATGGGGCTTTGTTTAAATTTTTAGTTGTAATAGATGAAAACAAACAATTATATGAAGTGGGAATGGCTTTAGATTCATTACTTAAAATTTAATAGGGGATTAATATGGAAATTTGCAAAGGTTTAAAATTAAATCCAAATAAAAGAGAAATACTATCCTTTGTAGGGGGAGGTGGGAAAACCACCACTATATTTACATTGGGAGAAGAATTAAAATATTTAGGTAAGAAAGTCCTTATTACTACAAGTACTAATATTAGTAATCCAAAGGAAGGATATGATTATTATTTCCTGGGAAATATTCCAGGGGATTTTAAACCTACAAATGGCAGTATTACTATAGTAGGAGAAGAAGCAAAGGGGCGAAAACTAGTAGGACTGTCTTTGAAAAAACTAGATAAAATAATAGAAGATAAAATTTTTCACTATATATTAATAGAAGCAGATGGGGCAAAGAGAATGCCAATTAAAGCTTTGGCAAAACATGAACCTGTAGTTTCTAAATATACTACTAAAACCTTTGGGATTATTGGCATAGACTCTTTAGATAAATTAATTAAAAAAACAGTACATAGACCAGAATTATTTATAAAAATTGTAGACAAAAACTTAGATGAAAAAGTATTAGAAGAGGATATTGTGAAATTAGTTTTACATTCCAAAGGTTTATTTAAAGATGCCAAGGGAGAAAAAATATTATTTTTAAATAAAATTAATAATGAAGAAGCTTTAGCAAGGGGCTATAAAATTAGGAAGGAATTGGAGAAAAAGGCCTTTCCAGGAATGATAATTTTAGGGGATATTAAAAAAGGAGTATTTTACTAAGGGGAATTATTATGATTACAGGGATTATATTGGCCTCTGGATATTCTAGAAGAATGAAAAAAGATAAATTAATAATGAATATTAAGGATAAGCCTATGGTGGAATGGGTAATTAAAGCTGCTGTGGATTCAAAATTAGATGAAGTGATTTTAGTTTATAGAACTGTAAAAGTGAAAGAAATCGGGACTAAATATGGAATTAAAACTCTCTACAATCCTAAGGCCTATTTAGGTCAGTCAGAAGGACTAAAATTAGGTGTAAGGTACGCTCAAAATAGCTCTGCTTATATGTTTTTAGTTGGAGACATGCCCTATATAAATAGCCAATTAATAGATAAATTAATTGATGAATATAAAAAGAATCTAGATTCTTTAATAGTACCTTTTTATAATGGAAAACAGGGAATGCCTACTATATTTCCATCTTTATATAGGGAAAGTCTTTTAAATACAAGTGGAGACAAAGGTGGCAGGGATATTATAAAGGAAAATTTTAATTCTGTGAAAAAAGTATATATAAAAGAAGGGAAATTGGGACTAGATATAGATAATTTGGAGGATATGAAAAAAATTAAATAAATATGGGGGAATAATTATGAATCTAGTAATAGTCCGTGGAGGTGGAGATATAGCCTCAGGAATAATTTATAGATTATACAAAGCTGGTTTTAAGATTTTAGTATTGGAAATAGAAAAACCTTTGTCTATTAGAAGAACAGTATCCTTTAGTGAAGCTGTGTATGAAGGGGAAGTGGAAATAGAAGGGGTTAAGGGAATACTTATTAACAATTTGGACAATATATGGGAAGTTATGGAGGAGGGAAATATTCCCATATATATTGACCCTAAGGGGGAATCCATAGATATATTAAAGCCTATGGCTGTAGTAGATAGTATATTGGCCAAGAAAAATTTAGGAACCCATAGGAAAATGGCTCCCATTACCATAGGTATAGGTCCTGGTTTTGAGGCAACAGTGGATGTGGATTTAGTCGTAGAATCCCAAAGGGGACACAATCTAGGCAAAGTCATAGAAAAAGGCTTTGCAGCTGAAGATACTGGCATACCTGGTGCCACACTAGGGTATAGGGAAGAAAGGGTACTTAGGGCAAAGGGAGATGGAATATTTAAAGCCAATTATAAAATAGGGGATAGGGTAAAAAAGGGAGATGTAATTGGTACTGTGGGAGATGTGGAGATTGTAGCAGAAATAGATGGGATAATTAGGGGTATTTTAAAAGAAGGATTATATGTGAAGAATGGGTTAAAAATAGGAGATATAGACCCAAGGGGAGATGTGGAAAACGTCTTTACCATATCTGATAAGGCTAGGGCTGTTGGTGGGGGAGTGTTGGAAGGAATACTGTACTTAAAACAAAGGGAAGGGGTAGGATATGTCAAATAAATTTATTATGAAAAAAGCTTTAGAGGAAATAGACAAAGGACAAGAATTGGCCATTGCAACTATTACAGCTGCCAGTGGCTCTACTCCAAGGGAAGCTGGGACTAAAATGCTAGTTTTAAAAAATGGTAAAACTTATGGCACAGTAGGTGGTGGTGCCATGGAAAAGAGAATAATAGAAATATGTCTAGAGTCTATTGAAAAAGGGGAAAACCAAAATGTATCTTTCCCATTGGATACAGAAGGGGTAGATATGATATGTGGTGGAGCAGTGGAAGTATTTGTAGAAGTGTATAAAAATAGACCTAAATTATTAATAGTTGGAGGAGGTCATGTGGGCTATGCCATATATGAGGCGGCTTTACCATTAGATTTTGACCTAATAATTTTTGACGATAGAAAAGATTTTATAAACAAAGAAAGATTCCCCAAAGCCAAAGAATTAGTTCTTGGTGATATAGGAGAAAGTTTAAAAAATTATCCAATAGATGAAAACTCTTATATTGTAATAGTTACTAGGGGACACAAATACGATGAGGAAGCCTTAGAAGTAGTAATAAACACTAATGCAAAATATATTGGGGCCATGGGTTCTAAGAAAAAGGTAATAACTATGTTTAATAGTTTAAAGGAAAAGGGAATAGATGAAGAAAAATTGAATAATGTGTATTCTCCAATAGGACTAAAAATCTCTGGTGGTAGTCCTGAGGAAATTGCCATAAGTATTATAGGAGAAATATTATTTGTAAAAAATCAAGGGGAATTGGTGCATATGAGGGAAGAATTATATAAATAGACATTTTTATAGAATATTAACAAAGAAAAAGTCAGAATTTTATGTTAATATATTGTAGCCATAATAATATAAAGGGGGATGAAAATGTCTAAACAATATATTTTAGCAGTACCAAATTTTAGTGAGGGAAGAAGGCAGGAAGTAATTGATGCCATAGCTGGAGAATTAAAAAATAAAGAAGGGGTTACCTTAGTAAGTGTTGAGCCTGAATACGATTTTAATCGTACTGTACTTACTGTATTGGGAGAGCCAGAACCATTAAAAGAAGCTTTAATTAATATGGCTGGAAAATCCTATGAGTTAATAGATATGAGAGAACAAAAAGGTTCTCATCCAAGAATTGGTGGACAAGATACTATACCACTATTTCCATTTAGGAATATTACATTGGAAGAAACAGCTAAATTGGCAGAAGAAATAGGTAAGGAATTATTTGAAAAATATCAAGTGCCCATATTTTTTTCAGGGGAAAATGCTAAAACAGAAGATAAAAAAAGCATATCCTTTATTAGAAAAGGGCAATATGAAGGCTTAAAGGCTTTGTTAGAAGACAAAAATCATCCAGATTATGAAAAGAGAAAACCAGATTTATCAGTAGATGGGAAACTATCTGATAAATACGGTGCCACCATAGTCTCTGCAGATATGGAAGGATTAACTGCCTATAATGTGTTTTTAGCCACAGAAGATGTAAGTATTGCCAAAGAAATAGCCAAAGCAGTAAGAGGACCATCGGGAGGTTTTTCCACTGTTAGAGCAGTAGGAATTAAATTCCCAGAAAGGGAAGGAACAGTAGTATCTATGAACATGTTTGACTGTGCTCAAACTCCATTGTATAGAACCTTTGAAATGGTAAAACAAGAAGCTAGTAAATATGGAGTAGCTGTAACAGGCTCAGAATTAGTAGGCCCAGTAAAATTAGAATATCTATTAAATAATTTGAATTTTTATTTAGGATTAGAAGGTCTACGTCAAGACCAAATACTAGAAACCCATTTAATGGAATAGTTTTATCAATTGACAATGGATAAATATTGGTAAATATCGGAACCTGGTAAATATCGGAACCTGGCACTAACTTACTAACTTATTGAAATATTGGAGCCTGATACTAACTTATTAGAATTTTACACAATTATCAATTGACAATCAAAAATTATCTATGTTTGGCTGCGGGGGCTATAAACATATAAACAATATACAATTGACAAT
>JAAZMA010000363.1 GCA_012799055.1 Tissierellia bacterium | reverse complement strand
TCACTCTGCAACCCAATTCCTTCATAGTTTCACATGGTTTTAATACTGCCAAATGCTCTATATTACTTGTAATAATTCCTTTTTTTTCTTTTGAAAAAAGCATTATTCCCTTTATTGCCCAATTATTGCTTTCTGTACCACCAGATGTAAAAAAAATCTCCTCAGGAGAAGCATTTATACAAGCTGCTATAGTATTTCTAGCTTCAATCAAAGCCTTTTTGCTTTTTCTTGAAAAAGAATATGGTTGTGATACATTGCTATATTCCTCAAGAAGGAATGGCTTCATAGCTTCAAATACCTCTTCATCCAAAATACTTGTTGCTGCATTATCAGCATAAATTAAACTACTTTTATTATTCAAATAGATCACAGCCCTCATCTTTAAATTCTTCAATCTTATCCTTAAGCTCTTCTACTGTTGTATCTAAAAAATCGGCAAGACAATCTATACAGTAAAATGTATCCACACTTTCACCGAGTAATTTTTTATTAATACCAATCGTATTCTTATCTAGATTTTCTTTTAAACACGCTATGCATTTATCTATCATAATATATTTCCTTTATATTGAATTTAGGTATATCTTTTCCTTTAAACTCTTTATCCAGTATACCTAGTTGTTTCTTTATTACATATCTCATTTTTGTTGCAGGTTTTAAACAATAACGATTGAATTCTAAAACATTTACTTCTTCAGCTGAGCGAACATTGGGATATAAAAGCTTTAAATACGCTGTTGCAATTCTTTTTACCGCTTCTGTATCTCTTGTATCAGCTCTATCTGGTACTTCTATTAAATCATCAACAATAACCCTATAACTAGGATCTTCTCTAAGCATGTGAAGTATTGTACAAAAATATTCAGAATTTAATGCCCAACCTGATATTTTTAAATCATCATGCATCCTTGGTATATCCCATCCCTTAATAAAACCATGAAACCTATCAATTAAAGCACTTTCATGAAAAGCTAAAGGTAACTCTTCAAACATATTTTCATAAATATTCCAATTATCACTACTAATATTCCCTAATAAAATAATTCCAGCATCTGCAGTTCCTTCATAATCACCTACAGTATAAACACCTGATTCCATATAACCCTTTAATGCAGCTCTCATCTCATCTACATCTGTAAATGAAATGGTTTGTACCTCATCTAAAGCAATAAAATCATTACCCGATACAAGCCCTGGCTTACGTTTGCTAATATCATAAAACATTTTTGCTCTACTCATAACTCCACCTGAAGATAACCATCCAAATTTACTTACTCTTCCAAATAAATAAGATTTCCCAGTCCCTTTTGGAGCTAACTCAATAAGGTTTAATCTTTTTTCTACAAATGGTAACAAACGAGTCAACATCGTCAATTTTTGATTTTTACTTTCATACCCATTCGCATTATAATCTATAGCCCCTAATAAAATATCAATCCATTCATCTGTTGTAAATTCAGAACGTAAATCTTTATAATAATCTAAATCAATAATATAGGGACAAAAATCTTGGAAATTAGTTAGTTTTATTTTCCCTTTCAATTTCAGTTCATCATCTGGAAATCTATATCCTAGTTCAACGATTCCCCAAGTTTCGTTACCTTTAACTAAATACTCCTTACAATTATCCCATACGTTAGCTTCTATAATTGTTTCTTTGTTAGTCAATCCATATTCCGGTAAAGCAAATGATATTTCTTGATTTTTAATGTCTATATCCACAGAAATTTTAGCAAGCAATTTAACTCTCTCATTTTCTACAACTATACGATCTTTAATGCTTATCCATTCATCCTTTTTAGGTAAATAAGTGTCTATAAAATTCGAAATTTCAGTATAATCAAAGTCACCATTTTCATTTTGAAATTCATGCAAAAGCCAATCTCTTAAAAAAGAGGGTAAACTAAGTGCTGAAAAAAAATTACTTTTTTTCAAATCTTTATATACTACCATTTCATCAAAACATTCCCTTAATTTCACTTGTGTTCCCACTATAATATCCCTCCTTAAAATAACTTTCTTGTAGCAAATCCTTCTTTTTCCGCTTCAAATTCTAAATCATCTTGGAGTAAATTGTTCCCACTATAGACTTCTACCTTATATTTCATAGCTTTGTTTAAATCAGGTAATTTAACCTTAAAAGTTTGATTATCCTTAGTAATAGCTTTATACATAGTACCATTAATTCTCACTCTTACATCATTAATTTTATATGTAGAATAAAATTTAATGAATGCATTTTTATCTCTTACTGAGAATTTTATTTTTTTAGTAATCAATGTAATTTCAATATTGTCTTTTTTAGGAGTTATTTCAATTATAGGGATCAAAACTTCTTCTAGAGAAGCTCCTCCATGAACTTCTACATCAGATTTTCTTCCACCTCTAAATCTATCATAATTTGCTAGTATCCAATAATCATTTTCTTCTATTGCAAAATCAGGTTTTTCATCGATTTCATTTTTAGGGCAACATCTTCCTGAATGTTCTCCTTTGGTTTGCATTTCCCATTTATTTTCATTTTTATTGATTACAGCTAATCTACTAGCACCATGATCAGAAATTATTACTGCTCTATCATACTTTCCCTGACTGAGGTCAGTATCTATTTTTTTTATTATATTTTCCATAACTTCTAATTCACCAATCAGGTGAATTGGTAGTTTTGTATTCTCATAATTATATCCATTAATTCCATTATGTTTTATATCATCTAAGTCTTTAATTCCTTTTTTCCCTCCAATCAACTTACTTCCTTTTGAAGAAAAGTCTTCTATAAAATCTTTATTATATCTTGTTAAAGATGGTAATTCACATACACAAACTGTTGTTGATGTCAGTAAGTTGTTTTCTTTACATTTTTCTGATATGTAGCTTAAAAACTCAACACCTAAAGCATCTATAAAATAAAGTGCTATATTTTCTTTTTCTATTTCTTCAATTTTTGATGCTCGAGCTGGTAATAAGTTGAAATCTCTTTCCAAAGCTTGTTTCTCAACAAGTTTTTTAAACTCTGGAAATATTTTATTTGCTACCTTTTGATATTTATATTTTTGAAAATATTCATCTAGTAAGTGATTATCAAACCAAAATGGACTTAAGTAATAGAATAAGTCTGGATAAATATTTTTTAAAATTTCTAGTATCTCTTTTTCATTAGAATCATCTGCGTTTTTATCTAGATATTCAAAAATTAGTTGTTTTTCCTCTTCTGTTATATCGGTTAAGAAATAAATAATATTTTCACCTTTACTTTTTACTATATTGCAATAATCATTTATCTCTTTTGCATTCTTGCCCCATGCTTCCAATAACTGTTTTCTTTCACTATACTTATCCCAAAAACCCTTAGATTTGTAGTCAAATTGTTCATCTAATAGACACCTATATATATTTCTTTCAAGCTCATTTTCATTTTTAGAATTTTTTACAGCTTTACTTAGACACCAATTGTTTTCTACGCCAAATAATTTTAGTGCAATAAAATATATCCATCTTTTGTTTTCATCATAATACTTCCAGCTACTTGCAAAGTTATCTAATCCGTTACAAGAACCGATGATTTTTGAAATAAAAGAATACCAAGATCCATATATATTTATTTTTTCTAATGCATTTATCCACTGTTCATATGAGCCCATGCTTTCGTCTAGTAAATTTGTTCTATCATCTTTACTACATAAAATTTTAAATGGACTATTTTGTTCAATAATATTGTATATAGAATGCTTATAATTATCTTTGTTTTTTTTAGTATTGACATAAATTTTATCAACGTCATAGCTCTCAATTACATTAGCTAAATTTTCAATTCCTACTACATGAATTTGATTTTCAGGAATAAATTTAAAATCTTTTACAAAAACTAAGTCTGGAGCTCTTGTAACCTTGCTCTCAACATTATAAATCAATCTATTTAATCTTCCATCAGATATCAGAAGGTTTCTATCACATTGATAACAGATTACAATAACCTTATTATTAAAAGATGAGTGTAAAACATGATTTAAAAACCAACTAACCTCATCATCACCCTTCAATTTCAAATATGTTGAAATTTCCGTTAAAAATATATTATTATCAAGTATAGATAAATCATTAAGCAATTTATCTATACTTGGATTTTCATCATCCGTTGAGTATCTAGATACATCTAAAAAGATATTCTCTCCTACTTTAAAATGCTCCTTAAAGATCTTTAAGGATTCTATATCGTTTATATTAATAACTCTGGGATGGTTATCTGATTTATCAAGATATGCTTCTACTCTTTTAATGCATTCGTTTAAATGCATAACCACACCCCCCTCCTAATTATCTTTTATAATTTCAATTCCCACTACCATGTTATCTTTTATCAGTCTCTTTAGATAATGTTTTACATTTTTTTCATCCATTGCCTCTATTTTATCAAGTGCTTTATCAGAGCCCGTATCATTATATTCAGCTTCTGCCATTGCTTTTAATTTACTATCTACAGATGGATTTCCATACCAATCGTAAGATGAGATATTGCCCATCGCATTAGTTAAATAATCTTTAACCTTTTCTATATCAGTTAGTATTACAGCATAGTCCTTTATAAATTTACTTTTGAATATATTATCTCTTTCTTCTTGACTTGAAAGCCTATCAAAATAGTTAATTTTTGATAGATATTCTATTGCCTTTTCAATAGCCTGACTATTAGGATGCCTTTCATTTATTGTTGCAAAATTTTCCTTAGCATAATTAAATTCTTTATCGGGAACCATATATAATATTGGCATCTTATATTTTTCAGACCATTCCTTAGGAGAACTAGTATTAGTTTTCTCATACCACATATCTTTTAATTGCTTATTTCGACTTTCTGCTAAATAGCTATCTATCTTACCTTGAACAGTGGACTGATATTCAGACTTGTTTTGAATATCAAATTGCCCTCTTGGTATTGTGGAAAAAATTTCTTTAATATCCATATCAGTAAAGTTGTAATCTTTATTATCTAGGAAAAAGCTACATACTTTTTTAAACATTTCAACTTGATTATTATAAAACTTCTGAAATTTAGCACCGTCAGCTCTTATCAAATTTAAAAAGTTTTCTTTTTGAGAATCTGGGATTGTAGCTGAACGCTTAACCTTATATAACATCTCCATAAAACCAGCAAGATCGCCCCAATTGTTTTGTGCATATTTATAGGAAATCTTTATATTATCACTTATCTGACACCACTCGCTTACTGTTTCATCAAATGTTTTATTTTTATTAATAATTTTATTACTCTCTGATATTATTTTATATTCTAAAATAACCTCAGATATTTTTTGCTTTGCAGTTTCCATGTTCCAAACCCAAGTTGCAGCATCAGCATCAAATTTTTTCCTTACCTCGTTAATATATTGTCCATTGTCTTCAATATCATTTGCCAATTCAATCAATAATCCACTTTCAAAAGTTTTCAAATATATTTCCATACCTTTTTGGCAATTCTCTACACTAACAAACTCGCTTAGCTTATAATCTAAACTTTTATTTTTTAAACATAATTTACCTATAGCTATGGCAATGTCACTATCTGTCCAATCATCTTCATAATTTTCATTGTTAGCAATACCTACAAAATAATCTATAAGCTTATTTAATTCTATTCTTTCATTTTCTGGTACTTGTTCATCTACTACATATTTCAAACACCATAATGGGAAAGATAGCTCTTTCATCTTTTGACGAATTCTTTCTCTTGTTGTCTCTATAGAAGTACAGGATGTTTCTGGAATTTTAAACACTTTTGAAGCTGCTTGATTAAAAGCTTTTTCTTCTTCTGTCATAGTAACAATATATTTTTCGTTATATCTCATTGATGGTGTGTTTTGCAATCTTATAACATCAGAAACCATATCTTTAATTTTATCTACCGTTAATACATCATTTCTTAAGCCATCACTCCAAGTATAAGTTTCGTCTGCATATTCTTTTAAAACAAATCCTAGTGTAAAAGCCGTAAGGTTGCATGGCATAAAGCCAAATGGAGCTCTCTTTAGTTCATTATAAATTTCGCTTATTGATACTCTACCATCTTTTTTAAATGACTCAGATATTATTTCTTCAACCTTTATTTTAATCTTAGATATTAATAAATATGGTGATTTTTCCCAATATTTTTCTATTCCCCAAGCATCTTTACCAATAAATTCTATAAGACGTTTATTATATTGAGCTGAAGTTTTTTGTTCAATACCATATTCAACACCTCTAGGTAAAGAGTTAGCCATCCACATAGTATCAGTAACAGGCATACCTGTCTCAAGACTCTGTCTATAAAACTTTTTGTTTATTTCTTTTAATAAGTTATATAACTGTTCTAATCCCATGACTCTTTCGCCACTATGCTTTTCTTTTGTATATACAATAAATTCTCCATTCCCAAGGTTGTTTTTCCATTTTTCTAACACTTCTTGGGCATTTTCTAAATGTTGATCTGCCTGCTTCGGATCCTTATTTCTTTGGTAACGTGCATTAGCTATAGCCTCAACATATTGCTCATATAAATCTAACCCCATAGGATTTGTTGATGTATCAATAAAAATAATATCGTAGCTATTATCTTTTAATGCTTCAGATATTTTTTCAGATATCAATCTGCTTTCAGCATCATTTTTTGCAAAAGATACAACGGCAGAAAGCTTATTATCATCATCTTTCCTCTGTCCTCTTATTTTATTTATTGTAGATTTAAAATCATTTTCAGCAACATATTCAATATCATATCGTAATCGTAAAGCTCCTGTTAAATTTAATAATGTACTTAATTCACCATCTTTAATTAGCTTAGAAGTATTTTCAGTTCTTACACTTTCTTTTATACTATCAATAGCAGCTGTATCAACAACGTTTTTATAAGCACAATATTGATGCTTCCCAGCTCCTAGTGGTTGTTTATAGATAATTTTATCTTTTACCAATTTATTCGCTATAGATGATGGTGCACCAACATCCAAATCTGAACCTTCAAAAATATTATCTATATTTTGTTCATTAGCAATAAATAGCTCTACAGTATCTCCTACTTGTTGCGAAATTGCTTGTAATAACAAAACAGCTTTTAATACTCTCTTTTCATCTCTATCTAGTTGCTGGGTAGATGAACGACCATAACAATCAAGTATAGAGCGTATTTCTGGTGATAAATCCTCTTTGCCTTTTCCATAAAAGAAATCCCATAGCATGTCTACAGTAAGAAATGGATTATCATCATAAGGGCTACAATTTTTTATAAACCATTGAAAGCCTTTAATATTTTCTCCACTATCATTTTTAATAAAATCAAACATACTTCTTTGATTAGAAGCAAATGCTGATGATATATGTTTTAATAATAATGCTGTATAAGGATGTATTGGTAAAATATTTTTTAATTCATCATCAGTTATACGAGCTTTCTTTTTTATAAGTTCTCGTGACTCTTGAGTTCTATCATAAAGTTCCTCAACAGTATCATTCCATTCATCTAATAAAACTGAATCATCTGTCTTACTCATAGCTGCACCCATAAGATGAAAAGCCATGTTTTCAGGTAACTCTATATTACATTTAGGTACAACAAATCTTCCCTGGAGATGTCTCCAAGTTTTATCTGTTTCAGGAAACATATGACTAACATCATGAGTTACCAATATGAAGTAAAAAGGATTACTTCCACTTAAATCGGCAAGTTCTTGAAAGCCTGTCAATGACCTCATATTAGTTTTGAAATACTCAGTAAATTCATCCCAAATAAATACAATTCCTTTTAGATTATTCTCTTTTATAATCTCAGTTATCCAATTACATAAATCAGTTGTACTCATAGATAATACCGTAATTCCATTATCTTTACCAACTTTCATGATTTTCTGCATAAGCGTTGCTAAAGCATCATCTTCGTAAGTATTTAATTTTTCAATAATTGAATCTACATCATCACCTGAAAACATTTCTGAATACTTGCTATTTATAAGTTCATTAAATGTATTCTTCCAAATATCATCTGATAGCCATTTTATTGTAGAATCTTTTAATGCTTTCTCACCATGATATTCAATTCCTTTTTCTCGCATAGCTTCTATTATGCTTTCTTGAACAGCAAATACTAAATCATTATCATCTCTTATAAAAGAAGATCCATATCTATGAACTGTCAAAATTTCCTTTCCTTCAGTTTTTACTCGTTGAAATTTATTAAATAAATCTTTCCCTAACTGTTCATCAAATCTTTCAAAATATTCTTTAGTATCTTTTTCATTAGCATCAAGAAGTTTTTTTAATGTCAATACAGCATGTGATTTTCCTGTACCATAAGCACCTTCAACCCATATTGAAACCTTTTGTTTTCTTGACAATACATTTACTGAATCATTAAGCAATTGTATAAATGTTTCATGAGGATAAAACTTCTTCCAGATTTCTGGTTCCTTATTTATAATTGCTTTGTTTATTTGCGGAAAATACTCTGGATCTATATCAAAGTAGTGGTTATAATTTTCAAAAGCCATTGTTGCGATCCCCCTTTAAAATAAATCTAATACTTCTTCTGAAGACTTATCATTACGTAATGTTATATTATCTAAATCATGTGTAAATGAAACATTTATAAATTCAGGATAATTAACACTTAATCCATTCAATAATTTTGCCATTAATTCTTTATCTATTCCAAATATTTCTGTTGGGCTTATTCCTGTGCTATCTATTTCATGATCCATTAATCTTGTAAGTGTAAAAGAGTAATAGTTCTCACATTTTTCGGCAAATAAATATAATGAATATAACAATACCCTTGAATCAGGGTTTTTCCATGAAGTCCTATAAAACGAGTTTAATGTTATTGTCTCCATACCTGCTGAATTTACTTTTGTATCATAATCACATATACCAAGTCCTAAGTCTTCTCCTAAAGGAGTTTTTATAAGTAAAATTTTAAATGCACTTACTACATTTCTTTTTCCTAGCCCCTTAGTATCGCCTTCCATAACTGATTCTAGTTGTAATTTCATCCTATCTTGAGTTACTGTTTCATCAAAGGGTATGTTTTTAACAAACCAATTAAAATCTGCTGTATAAACTAAATTTGAAAGTATTAATGCCCATATTACTTCTTTTTCTTCATTTTTGTATAAGTCAAGCATTTTCTTTCCAAAAATTGTTAATTCGTTTCTTGTGTATTTATCATGTCCTATTGACCTGTTTCGAGTAACAATATCAGCATCTTTTAAAAAGTTCAAAAATGCATCTTTCATCTTTTTCCCCAGCATATAATCTCCATCAGTATCCCAAAACTCTGATTTTCCTTCATATTTAAAGAATGTATCTAACCACTCTTCTCTTATGCCAAAAGTATAATAATGCCCTAAACCTTTCATTTTTTTCTCAGCTCCTATTCTATTTCTTATTGAATTGTAACGTAAACAATGCTCCGGAATATCATGACATTTATGACATCGCTTACAGCTTTCAGATATTTTAATTCCATCAGTCATGTCAATGCATCCATATGGACATTCCGCAACACAAACGCCACATGATACACAGTAAGTGCTCTTTATGATACAACTTTTAATTAATGACAAAAATTTTATATCTTGCCTTTTATTTGTCGTATTAGGAAAATTAAATTGCATTCCTTGTTTTGTTTCTTTAAGTTTAATTTCATAAGTCTTATCATTATAATCAATGGTATAATTGTACTTATCATACTCAATAATATTCCCTATTGTTTTCGCCCATTCTTTCCAATCATTATTCAGTTTAAAAACTGTAGCAATAGTGTTACCATTGTCAACATCAATAATATGTTTGTCATAACCAAAATTAAGTTCACGCCCAGATCTTCTTGTTTTCCAGTTACCTTTTTCTATAAACTCATCTATCTCTTCTTTTGTAAATGATGTTTTACCACTTGTATCTTTTATTTTATTAACTAATTTATCAACATCATCAGAATACCATTTATTTTTGAAAAATTCATGTTTCCCAGAAGACATGGGACACACTAAACAACCAACACGTGCATTCCCTTTTTTATAAGCTTCATTTAAAATTAAATTTCTTTGATAAATATATAAATATAATTCTGCAGAGTTCCAATCCAAAATAATATGACTGCTAAATTGCCCCTGATGTTTGCCACCATAATTTACATCATCATATTCTTTTCTAGAAGCACTTTCATCTCCTCTAATACCCGTAAATGCCATACCAGTAAAATTTTTTACTCCTGTCAATTCTTTTAATAATATTATTTGTGGAGAAGTTTTATGAACACCACAACACCAACGATTAGTGACTGCTGGTGGTCCGAACTTTTCCCAAGTTTCATCTGCCGATAATTTTGACTTTGCTTCTAAAAATTCTATTCCTTTTTCTTTGCACCATTTAGATGTTCTTTTTATAATATCATAAGTGTCTGAAAATTCCATACCTGTATCTCCAAACAAAACTTTAAATTCATTATGTGGTAATGCTCTCTGCACAATATCAAGTGCTACAACACTATCTTTCCCTCCACTAAAAGCTACATAAAACACATCTACACGATCTTTGTACTCTCTATATATATTGTATGTTTTTTTTATAGTTTCTTGTGCAAGGCTTTCTAAAACATCATAGTTCTTATTAATCATTGCAGGTATATCAACAAACTGTAGTTTATTATTATTCATAGGTTCTTCTAAAATAATTAATTCTGGTTTGCAATTCAAAGATCCTCCCCTGGTTTTAGCTATTTTAGAGCCTCTATACCAATAATTATTAGCTTCAGCCCACATATATGGATAAGTGTCATTTTTCTCATAATCCCAATATTTATCAAAACCTAAAGAATCCAGTTCTTTATAATATACTGGTCTTGGTTCTTTACTAAAATTTAAAGGTGTACTTTCTAGTAAGATACCACCTGTTTCTCTGTCCCATTTATATGAATACATATGATTTATATCATCCTCTCTTTTCATCCATTGCTTTCGCCTGTACTATAGCCTTATCTATATCCTTATAAGATCTACGACCTAAATATCCCTTTTCATAAAGGTAATCCAACGCTCCTGAAGTGTCGAGGCTGATATTACTATCAAATAATACTTTAACTACTAAATCATAAAAGTTTTCTATTTCAGAGGAAACTTTTACAATTCCACCAACACAACTATCTTCATTGAAATTAATATGTTCTAGTCTATATTTTTTGCTATACTCTGCTACATAATGCTCTAATAAGTATGAGTTCCATTTGAACCTACACTCTGGAAATGAAGAAAAATATTTTATATCTTGAATAGCAATGTAATCATCATAACAAAATTCATCTATTGCATTATCTATTTTATCAATATCAAAACTCACTAACTCCTTTGATACAAATTCTTCTTCAGTAATTCTTAATTTTTCATTATATATGATATCAAAGTATATTACAGAATTTAATTCTTTCTTTAAAGCTTTTAACTCTGACAAGGTTATTCTTTCATTTTTATTACAAAAGATCCTAAAAACATCGCTCACTGATAAATTTTTTCCCTTCTCACTTATAATCTTAGAATTAAATGAGTAGTCATTTTGTAACTTATAACCAATAACGTCTCTTAAACCCAAATCTGTTAATTGATAATGCCTTTCAACTATTCCAGATAATTGATCTTTTATAAATTTAATAAATTCCGTTTCTGTTAAGAAACCATTTTGCTCTATTTTATACCCAATAAAACTTGATATCTCGCTTAATTCACTTTCACTAATAATTATACTATCAGGATGAAGATAAACTCCTGGTGAGTTTCTAATAAATTCCTTATTACTATGTAAGATGTTAACTATCCTACTCCTTGGAATGTGCAACAAATCATTACATATTATTTCTTGTTCAACTGGTTTTTCCTTGTTTACCAAATAGTTTTTAACTTCCAATATAGGGTCTATTTTTATATTTTCTAGCGAAAAATATGATGCCTTAAATATCATTGCATCTTCATAAATATATTTTAAATATTCCCTAAGCATATCAGCATTATTTATTTTGCTACCATAAAATATATCTATTACTTCCTCATACAAAGCATTGTAATAAATTGCATTTTTACCAGATTCAAAT
>JAAZMA010000191.1 GCA_012799055.1 Tissierellia bacterium | reverse complement strand
TTTGTCCAAAAAATTAGGAGCACCTATTATACCTACTATAGCCTCTAAGAAAAAGGGGATTAAAGAGTTAGTAGCTAAATCTATTGAATTAATTGATATGGATATGGATTTCAAATCTAGTATTAGTTATGGACAAGATATAGACAGAGAAATAGAAAAATTGAAAGGATTTTTAAGTAATAGGGACTTCCAATATCCTTCAGAGTGGATGGCTATCAAGCTGCTGGAGGGAGATAAATATATATATGAACTTATAGATAATGATAATTCAATGAATTCTTCAAAGGAATTTAAAAATATTATTAATAATTTAAAACCTAGTATTGAAGACTATGAATTAAAAATAATAGACAAAAGATATGAATTTGTCAGTGGTGTAACAGAACTAACTGTAAAAAGACCTATAAATACCGTAGAAACTACAACAGATAAAATTGATAAGATTCTTACTAATAAATATTTAGGCTTACCAATTTTTGCATTGATTATGTTCACAATGTTTCAATTGACTTTTGCTATTGGTGAAGATTTATTAGGTGGACTATTTGCCGATGGAATTGAAATGTTAGGATTGGTTGTTGGTAGTTTTCTAGTAAATATAAATTCACCAGAATGGCTAGTATCATTTACCACCGATGGAATATTTGGAGGCGTAGGTGCTGTTGTAGAATTTATCCCATTGATAGTTGTTTTATATGGATTAATGGGTTTTTTAGAAGACAGTGGATATATGGCTAGAGCTGCCTATTTAATGGATAATATTATGAGGGCCTTAGGCCTGCAAGGTAAAGCTTTTATATCTATGATAGTAGGTTTTGGTTGTAATGTTCCAGGAGTAATGTCTACTAGGACACTTGAGAATAAAAGAGATAGAATGATTGCTATTTTAATCAATCCTTTTATGTCATGTGGAGCCAAACTTCCAATTTATTTAGTGTTTATTGCAGCATTTTTCCCTAAGAAGGGTGGACTTATATTATTTATATTATATTTTATAGGTATATTGGTAGCATTAATTACGGGTAAGATTTTTAGTAAAACTTTATTTAAAGGGGAAGCTTCCTATTTTATTATGGAACTACCACCATATAGAATTCCCACCACTAGAAATGTTATAAGAAATATGTGGGATAATGTATCTGACTTCTTAAAAAGAGCAGGGACAACTATATTTGCAGTGGTTACAATGTTATGGATTTTGTCTGTCCTACCTCTTGGAGTAGAACCTAATAGTCAGGGTAGTATCTTGGGTCAAATTGGTACCATTATAGCACCCATATTCAGACCTGCAGGTTTTGGAACATGGCAAGCGGCAGTAGGACTTTTCTCTGGTATTGCAGCTAAAGAAGCAGTTGTAGCTACCTTAGGACTAGTATATGCTGGAGTTGAAGAGGGAGCAGAGTTGATAAATGCTATACAGGGTGCATTTACACCTCTAACTGCTTTATCTTTCATGGTAATGACATTATTATATACTCCTTGTGCGTCAACAATCGCCACCATAAAGAAGGAAACAAATTCATATAAATGGGCAGTATTTTCAGTAGTATATACTTTTGCAATAGGTTGGTTTGCAGCAGTTCTAA
>JAAZMA010000090.1 GCA_012799055.1 Tissierellia bacterium | reverse complement strand
TATACTTCCTAGAATAAATATTATTGTAATTATACCAGCTATGGTCAGTTGTCCTAAATACATTTCCATATTAAAATTTAAAAATTTTTTTGAAGATATTTTCATTCTACTATCTATATTTTCATCTGTAAAATCAGCCATTACCATACCTATTATGGCTATATACATGCCAACTATTACATAGCTAGTAAAATTAAAATAGTTTCTAAACCATTCATTTATACTAATATTTTTTACACTATTATTATCTATCAACTCTACCTTTGTCTTTTCTTTTAATGCTAAGTCCACACTGGCAAAATTAAACTTCCCATCTTCATAGGTAGCATTTGCAAACATAAGGAATTTATTTATTTGATTTTGTATTTGCATAGATTCTATTTTTCTTTCATCATTGTAAATTTCAATAGATTTTTCCTTATTTACAACTTTTTCTTGAAAATCTTCTGGAATTATTATTATAGCCTCTGCTCTTTCTAAAAATATTTGCTCCTTTATATAATCTTCATCATCTATAGTATCTACTATATTGTGTTTTTCTTCTAAATAATCCTTTAAACTATTAGATAATTCACTATTAGAATTATCTATTATTCCAATATTTAATCTAGTTTCCATAAATTTAGACTCTCTTTCAATAGCCCCTGCCCCAGCTAGTAAAGACATAATAAAAAATATTACTGTATAACTAAGAATAGTCCATTTATTTTTTAATGCAATTTTTATAAAATATTTATAAACTGTCATAACTTTTCCTCCTTAAAAATATATAGGATGAAAAAATTAATAATAAACAATAGATAGATAAAAATACTATCCCCTCACCTAGAGTTTTATTGCTTTGTAAAAGATTTATTCGATATAGATTATTACTTATTATAGATATGGGATTTATCCTAGCTAAAATAGGTATATGTTCATCAATTACAACTTTCATCCAAGGTCCCATCATTCCAGATAAAAAAGATAAAAATAAGGTACTAGCAACTCCAATTAAAATCTTAGTATTCATACTTTTTTTATTGGAAGCTCCAATAAACATCCCAAGGGATACACCAAATAAATTTCCAATTATAATAAGAATAATACTGTATTTTATATTTTTAAGTAAATCAATTTTTAAAATATATTTTACAAATAAAAGGAGTAATCCGTTTGCTGCTAAGTTTAAAAATAAAGATACTAGAATCCCTGCAAATAAAAAGTTTTTCTTTTTAAGAGGAGTAATACTAATCCTGGCCCCTATATTAGATAAATTAGCTTGAATCAAACTAACTGTTGCAATACCAGCGGAAACTCCGTAGGTGGAAAACATTGCAATTAAGGAATAAAATACTACTATTATAGAACTTGCCATTTGATTTCTATCTACAATATAATCAGCTTCAAAATCATAATTTTCAAAAGGTCTATTTAACTTTTGCATTTGTTTTATTTGCTCTATTATTTCTTTAATAATAGTTTCATTTACACCAGATTTTTTTACAATTAAGTTTAAGTCTTCGTCTATAAAGCCATGAATTTCTTCACTATCTAATTTTTCTATTTTTTGTCCCTCATGAATTTTGTGAATATTAATAAATTCAATTTCTTCCAATACCTGTTCAATGGGATTTCCATCTAATATACCCACATCTATATTTTCTAATTCCATATTCATCATTCCACTAAAGGCAATATTAAAAAACATAGCTAAAATCAATGGATATATTACGCTCCAAAAGGAAAAACCATAATCTCTAAGGGTATTTTTCCCTTGATATATTATATTTCTAATTAAATTATTCATTTAATCCCTCAGCTCCTTCCCAGTTAATTCTAGGAATACATCATTTAAAGTAGGTAATTGACTATGAAGCTTAGTATATACTAGCTGATTTTTTTCTACAAATTCCATAAGATTGGCCAAATTATTAAATCCATTTTCAAATTTAATAATATAATCTTCCCCAATTTTTTCTATATCCATTACATGGGGTATAGATTTCATTTTCTGTACTATTTTCTCTTCAATTTCTGTAAATCCCACAACAATTTTTTCAGAAGTGCTTATCATAGCCTTTAATTCTTCATTGGTTCCAGAAACTAAACTCCTGCCTTTATCCATAATAATAATCCTATTGCAAAGTCTTTCTGCTTCTTCTAAATAATGGGTAGTGTATATAATAGTACTACCTTCACTATTCAGTTTTTTTATACCATCTAAAATAAAATTACGACTTTGTGCATCTACTGCCACTGTAGGTTCATCTAAAAATATTAACTTTGGCTTATGGGCTATGCCACAAGCAATATTTAATCTACGTTTTAATCCTCCACTTAGTTTTTTAGGATAAAATTTTGTATAGTCTTTTAAATCTACAAAATCTATGGCCTCTTTTACATATTCCTTTCTTGTAAACTTATCTTCCACATATAGTCCACAAAAATAATCTATATTTTCATATACAGTTAGATTTTCAAAAACTGAAACTTCTTGAGGCACTAGACCTATTTTTCTTTTAATATCATAGGAATTTGGAGTCATTTTTTCACCAAATACTTTAATTTCTCCTTTATCAAAATTTAATAAAGACAAGATGCAATTTATAGCTGTAGTTTTACCACAACCATTGGGACCTAATAAGCCTATTATTTCTCCCTCTTCTACTTTCATATTAAAATGGTCTAATGCAATTAATTCATCATATCTTTTAACTAGTTTTTTTACCTCTACTACCATAATATCCCCCCTAGACTTCTATCTTATATTTATTATATAATGATTAAGATTCCCATTGTAGTGTGTAAAGTTAGAATCTTATATGACATTTGTCATAAATATAATTGTATTTTCTATCTTCTATAGTATAATTGAAATAAGTTTAATTAGGGGGAATCATTGTGAGAAGGTTTATAGAAAAGTTTTTTATTACTATGTTTTGCCTTTATAATACATATAAAATACATCCAGATGAAAACTTAGTTTTCTATTTTCTTATAAGCCTTATTATTTCACTTCTATTAGATTTACTCCTGTTAAAAAAGAGAAGGATTTTTCTTTATATTTTGTTTATAATATTATGTTTTTCCAATAACTTATTTATCTTTTACCTACCTTTAATTTTATATAATATTTACTTAGATTTTGCCATATATACTTTATTAGCTATCCCTTTGTTTTTTATGGATTTTTACATATTAAATTTTATGACAGCCGTTATTTCTATTTATTTTTCTGCAATGAGAGAAAAATACAATATGCTTTTAGAAGAAAATAAAATAGTAAGAGATGAATTAACAGAGGATACAATTTATTTAATAAAATACAATGAACAATTAAAAATAGATAGGGAAAAAAACATAGAAATTGCCATACTTACAGAAAGGAATCGTATTGCAAGGGAACTTCATGATTCCATAGGTCATGGCATAAGTAGTAGTATATTACAGGTGGAAGCTTTAAAGATTGTTTCCAAGGAAAAAAATGTTATTTCAGGTTTAAATACTCTTCAGAACACTCTAGCAAATGGCATGGAAGATATTCGAAAAAGCATTCATAATCTCTATAGTGAATCTTTAGATTTAGAAGCTGAAATTGAAAAACTTTGTGCCGAAATTCCAAATATTAATACTGAAATTGTTTATAATCTAGAAAAAGATTTAGACTATAATATAAAATTTGATATTTTATCCATTGTAAAAGAAGGTATAACCAATTGTATTAAACATTCCAATGCTACAAAATTAAAAATAACTTTACTTAATCAGCCAAAATTTTATTCCATAATAATAAAAGACAATGGAAATATATTTGATAAAAACACCTCCCTATCTTCTAAAGGCATAGGGCTTGTATCTATGGAAGATATAGCAAGAAAATATAATGGCTTTTTAAATTATAAGTTTGAAAACGGTTTTCAAATACATTTAACTTTAATGAAAGGTGATACTGTATGAATATTATTATTATAGATGATGATCCTTTAGTAGTGGAATCTTTAAAAACAATTATTAATGCCAATGGCATAAATATATTAGCTGTAGGCTACGATGGTCTAGAGGCAGTAAAACTATATAATAAATATAGACCAGATTTAATACTTATGGATATACGAATGGAAAAAGTGAATGGAATTGAAGCCACAAGGAAAATCTTAAAAATAGACCCTAATGCTAAAATATTATTAATTACCACTTTCCAAGATGAAGAATATATAGGTGCAGCTCTCAATTTAGGATGTAAAGGTTATATATTAAAACAAAATATTAAAGGCATTATTCCTGCAATTAATGCAGTGTATTCTGGTAATATGGTATTTGATTCGAAGATTGTATCTAATATAAAAAGGCATACTAAAAAAAATATTTCTGCAAATCTATCTAATAGGGAACATGAAATTCTCCTTTTGGTGGCTGAAGGATTAAACAATAGAGAAATTGCTGAACAGCTTTATTTAAGTGAAGGTACCGTTAGGAATTATATTTCTAATATGCTGGATAAACTTGAACTTCGAGATAGGACTCAATTAGCTATATATTATTATAAAAGTAAAGATGATTTAGATGGATAATAGTAAAAAACATAAATAATATTAAGCAATTGTGTTAGAATAAAAATCAGGTAGGAAGCAGATAATTATTTGGTAGGGTAGTGCAAAAAAGATTAGGCTATTAAGCCTAATCTAATATTTTACATCATACATTCCATGGCTGTTCATATAATTAAATAATTTTTCTCCATGTTCTTGTTCATCTTTTTGTATATGCTGAATAGCTTGGCGAACTCTAGTGTCTGCTGATTCAAATACTAATGTATCATAGAAACTGGATACGTATTTTTCAGTAGATAACAAATCTTCTAATAATAATTGATCGTTAATATTACCATTAGTTGTTTCAAATGTATTATCTATTTTTATACTTGTTGTTCCTCCACCATGGGTCATATTTGGCTCCATTCCTTGTAACATTTGATTAATCATATCATAGTGATGTTGTTCTTCTTGAGCAATTTCTGTTAGTAAATTTTTAAGTTTTACATCTTGAACCTTACTTGCATACTCTTGATATTTTTTCACACATAATTCTTCTTGCTTTTTCCCATCTTCCAATAATAATCTTTCTTTTTGGGATAATTTTATCTGCAAAATATCACCTCCAATTATCTTCTATAATTATACTTTGCAGATAAAAGTTTTTTATTCATTCTAATTGATTATATTAATCTAATCTTAAACCTAATTTTTGTGCAAAAGTATAGGCCTCTCTATATTCTTTAAAATTTATTCTTCTCCCTAATTCATCATATTGGAAAGCATTGTAAGTAGGGTAATATTGACTCATAAGATTTACCAAAGTGTCCTGGGATAATTCTTCTTCTATAAATTTCAAGACCTCTTTAGTATCTTCCAATCCTCCAGGTAGTATTAAATGTCTAATAAGTAGACCTTTATAGGCTATTCCCCTCTCATGAGTTTTTAGTCCTCCTACTTGCCTATCCATCTCTTTTAAAGCCATTTTTGCCTTGTTAGGATAATCTAATACTTGTGAATACTTTTTAGAGCGATAAGGCACACTATATTTGAAATCAGGCATATAAATATCTATAATCCCATCTAAAATTTTTAAGGTTTCAATCCTTTCATATCCTCCACAATTGTATACTAAAGGCAAATTTAATCCTTTTTTAGCTGCTATATAAATAGCCTCTAAAATATTTGGTACAAAATGAGTTGGTGTAACTAAATTTATATTATGACATCTATAGTAATTTTGCAAAATTAGCATTATCTCAGCTAATTTTTCATTAGATACTAAACTTCCTTCTCCTCTAAAACTAAGCTCATAGTTTTGGCAAAAAACACATTTTAAATTACAATAGCCAAAAAAAATCGTTCCAGATCCTCTATTCCCAACTAATACATCTTCTTCGCCAAAATGAGGACCATAACTAGATACTATAACTTTATGTGAAGCTTTACAAAAACCCACCTGTTTTCTTCTATCTATACCACATTCATGGGGACATAAATAACAATTAGTTAAGTGTTCTTTTGCTTCATTTACCTTTTTTAGCAAAATACCACTTTCTAATGATTTTAAATAACTAGGCTTAAAGCCCATCTTTTATCACCTATTCCTTTGAATATTTTCCCATGGGTAAATCTTTTATCCTTGTTTAAAGTTATCAGTTATTTTCTTTTATTATATCATTTTTTATTAGGAATTTTTATTTCTAAATTCCAAAGGAGTCATACCAGTGATTTTTTTAAACATTATATTGTAATAATTTTGATTGCTAAAACCTACAGCAAGGGCAATATCTAATATGGATTTAGTACTATCTAGTAATAGAGCTTTGCTTTTTTCTATCCTTATTTTATTTAAATATTCTGTAAAAGTTTCCCCTGTCTCCTTTTTAAAAAGGGAAGAAAAATAAGATTTATTTATATTTAAATAATTAGACAAATCTTCTAATTTGATATCATACATATATCTAGAATCAATATAGTCAATTGCCTTTCTTATATGCAAATTATATATATTGTTTTGAATATAATGGAGTTTTTTATTGGGAAAATCTCTCCATATAAATGCCACTGTTCTTACTAAATAAGGTGCTATATCTAATGGTTTATAAACTAAATTATATGAATTATTTTTTCTTGAAGAATAAGGCCCCATTACAAAAAGTCCTCTGTATTTATTTCTAGGACATATAGGTGTAGCAGTAAAGTGTACATAATCCACACAACTTACTGTAGTAATTAAATAATTCTCTTCCTTTTTTCTTTCAGCTATTATTCTTGAATATATATTATAATTATGGAAAAAATGTTCATGGCTCCTACTATATCCTACATCCCCTATAGATTTTCCTTCATAATTAATTGCCTGTATAGGTACGTGGGTTAATAAATAAAACTTTTTTAACACTTCATTTATATATTTTTGTAAACTCAATTAAAACAACCCCTTTAAAAATCTTTCAAATATTTTAATAAAAATATAAATATAGTCAAAAACTTCATATATTAAAACTGGTATGATTTGATAAAGATTATCATTATCAATTATATCATTGCATAAAGAAAAATCAATAAAATATATTGAATAGGAGTTTCTATGAAAAAATCTCATTTGTTTTTAATACTAATTTTATTATCTTTAATTTCTATTTTTATTGGTGTTAAGGAGGTTGATATAAAAAGTTTACTTAATTTTAATAAAGAGCAAATAGAAATATTATATTTAAGTAGATTTCCAAGACTTATAAGCATAATAGTGGCAGGAAGCAGTATGAGTATTGCGGGACTTATTATGCAACAAATTAGCCACAATAAATTTGTTTCACCTACTACTGCAGCAACTGTAGATTCTGCTAAAATGGGAGTCTTAGTGGCTATGATTTTATTTAGCCACTCTAGTTCTATGAAAAAAATGTTTATATCCTTTATATTTGCCTTAGGAGGCACATTTTTGTTTATGCAAATTCTTAAAAAAATAAAGATAAAAAATAATATTTTTATCCCTTTAATAGGAATAATGTTAGGCAATATAATTGATGCTATATCTACTTTTTTTGCCTATAGATTTGATTTAGTTCAAAATATGTCTACTTGGCTACAAGGTGATTTTTCTATGGTAATAAAGGGACGATATGAACTTTTATATATAAGTATTCCATTGTTGTTTATTGCTTATTTGTATGCAAATAAATTTACAATTGCAGGAATGGGAGAAGATTTTGCTACAAGTTTAGGTCTTAATTATCAATTAGTTATTAATATAGGAGTAATTATTGTTGCATTAATATCCTCTTTAGTAATAATCACCATTGGAAAAATACCTTTTTTAGGCCTTATTATTCCAAATATAGTTACAATATTTAAAGGAGATAATATGAGAGAAAATATTGGCTATACCGCTTTATTTGGAGCTGTTTTTCTTTTAGCATGTGATATATTAGGAAGATTAATCATCTACCCTTATGAGGTCTCCATAAGTTTAACCGTTGGAGTAATAGGTAGTGCCATATTTCTATACTTGTTACTAAGGGGGAATAATTTATGATAGTTTCAGATAAGAAGAAAATAATTTTGGCAACTATATTATCAGGTTTCTTTATTCTCCTTTTTCTAGTAATAGGTTTAAATAGTTCAAATTACAAATATTTATTATCTAAAAGGCTCCCTAAGGTATTGGCTATTATAATTACAGGAGTATCTATTGCTATTTCATCTACTATATTTCAAACTATTACAAACAATAGAATCTTAACTCCTAGTGTATTGGGACTAGACTCCCTTTATATACTAATTCAAACTTTAGTAATTTTTGTTTTCGGGTCTACTAGTAAGCTGATAGTAAATAGAAATATTAATTTTTTATTTACTGTATTGATTATGATTTTGTTTTCAAAAATATTATTTAAAACTTTATTTAACAAAGAAAAAAATAATATCCTTAATCTACTACTAATAGGTTTAATTTTAAGGACATTATTTCAAAGCTTGTCTTCCTTTATGCAAATGATTATAGACCCTAATGAATTTTTGCATGTTCAAGATAAAATGTTTGCGAGTTTTAACAATATTAACACTAATATTTTGTTATTATCCACTGTAATTATTACTTTAATAGTAATATATATTTTTCAGTATGTAAAAGAATTAGATATTTTATTATTGGGAAGAGATCATGCAATTAATTTAGGTATAGATTATGAGCATTTTGTTCACAAGTCTTTGCTCATTGTCTCCATACTAGTTTCTATTTCTACTGCGTTAGTAGGTCCTATTACTTTTTTAGGATTATTAGTAGTAAATCTTTCTAGGGAATTATTAAATACTTTTAAACACAAATATTTAATAATTACATCATCCTTAGTCAGTATATTAGCTTTAATTGGTGGCCAATTACTAGTAGAAAGAGTGTTTAATTTTTCTACGCCTATTAGTGTAATTATAAATTTTGTAGGAGGAGTTTATTTTATAAATTTATTATTAAAGGAGAGTGAATCATGATAGAAATCAATAATGTAATTAAAACTTATGGAAACAAAAATGTAGTAGACCATGTTTCTACAACCATAAGAAAGGAAAGTATTACTTCTTTTATAGGCCCTAATGGAGCTGGAAAAAGTACTTTACTTTCTATGGTTAGTCGACTTATAAACAAAGATGGAGGAGAAATTTATATAGAGGGCCGTGAAATTGAATCATGGGATAATAATGAACTTTCTAAAAAAATAGCTATTTTAAAACAAGTTAATCACATAAATATTAGACTTACTATTAGGGAACTAGTAAGCTTTGGTAGATTTCCTCACAGTCAAGGCTATCTAACTAAAGAAGATAAAAAACATATAGATAATGCCATTGAATATATGAAGCTTAAAAAAATAGAAAACAAATATTTAGATGAATTAAGTGGAGGTCAAAAACAAAGGGCCTATATAGCAATGGTATTGGCACAAGATACAGAATATATATTACTTGATGAACCTTTAAACAATCTAGATATGAAACATTCTGTAGAGATTATGAAAATACTTAGGAGACTAGTAGATGATTTGGGAAAGACAATAGCAATTGTTATTCATGATATAAATTTTGCTTCTTGCTATTCAGATTATATAGTAGCACTAAAAGATGGAAAGGTGGTGGAAGATGGACAAACCCATAGGATAATTAATAACAATATATTAAGAAAAATATTCGATTTAGATTTTAAAATCCAAAATATAAACAATATGAAATTGTGTGTGTATTTTTAGTTTAAACAAAATTGAGGAGGATTAAATATGAAAAACAAAAAGAGAATTATATTATTATTTTTAGTAGTACTAACTATGATAGTTTCAGTAGCCTGTGGTAACAATATGGAAGAAAAAACAGGAGAAACAACAAATCTAGAAACTGAAAATATAGAAGAAAGTAATTTCCCCATTACTATAAAACACGAATTAGGAGAAACTATTCTAGAATCTAAACCAGAAAAAGTAATTGTATTTGATTATGGTGTACTAGATGCTATGGATAAAATAGGAGAAGATATAATTGGTTTACCTAAAAAAACTGTACCTGATTATTTAGATAAATATAAAGATGATAAATATGTAGATGTAGGAACATTACAAGAACCTAATTTTGAAAAAATATACGAATTAAATCCTGATCTAATTATAATTGCAGCAAGACAAGCAAAACTATATGAAGAATTTGTAGAAATTGCACCAACTGTATATATATCAATAGATGGTGCCAATTATCTAAATTCCTTTAAAGATAATATGAAAATTTTAGGAGAAATCTTCCAAAAAGAAGACATTGTCCAAAAAGAAATTGAAAATATTGAGGGAAAAATCCAAAATATAAATAAAAAAGCAAAAGAAGTTGGTAAAAATGGTTTATTCCTAATGGCTAATGATGGAAATCTAAGTGTTTTTGGGGAAGGTTCAAGATTTGGGGTTTTATATAAAGAATTTGGTATAGTTCCTGCAGATGAAAATATTGAGTCTAGTACCCATGGGCAAAAAATCTCCTTTGAATATATAGTAGAAAAAAATCCAGACTTTCTATATGTAATGGATAGAGCTGCCATTACAGGAGGTGAAATTTCTGCAAAACAAATACTTAATAATGATTTAATTAAGTCCACTAAAGCATATAAAGAAGATAATATAATCTATTTAGATTCTCCAATATGGTATGTAGCTGCTGGTGGGATTACTGCAACAGAAAAAATGATTGAAGATGTTCTAAAAAGTTTAGAATAATAGTGGGATTAAATATCCCAACCTGGTAAATATCTG
>JAAZMA010000237.1 GCA_012799055.1 Tissierellia bacterium | reverse complement strand
TATTTTGTGAGTATCTGCAAATATTTTAACCACATCCTTAGTATAAATTTATAGTTTTCCATATAATATTATATTAAAAACCTTATTTGATACTACAACAAAATAATAAAAAAGTCAACATAATATTTATGTATTTTTTTACATTTTACCCCTAATATTTTATGCTTTTTCAAGATTATTTTTCTCTAAAAGATCCTTATACAGATTGTAATCTTCGTTACTAAATAAAACATAATAAATTTCATTTATTTCATTTTCTCTATCAATAAAGTCCATTGCTGCCTGTAGAGCAATTTTGCTAGCTTCTTCCTTTGGATAATTATACGCTCCAGTAGATATAGATGGAAAGGCAATAGTTCGAAGTTTGTATTCCTTTGCTAATTTTAAAGAATTATAGTAGGCATTATAAAGTAATTTATCTTCTCCCTTAGTACCGTCTTTGTAAATTGGACCTACAGTGTGAATTACATACTTACTAGGCATATTGCCAGCAGTTGTAATTCTAGCTTCTCCTGTAGGACAACCTCCAATTTTTTTACATTGTTCTAATATAATAGGTCCTCCTGCTCGATGTATTGCACCATCAACCCCTCCCCCACCTAATAGGGTATTATTGGCTGCATTAACTATAGCTTCAGTTTCCATTTTTGTAATATCTCCTTTAACTAATCCTATTTTAGTATTTTTATACTTATACATAAATTTGTACCCCTTTCTATTTACATTTTTCAATTAATACATATGTTTATTTGTAGAAATTAGTTTAATCTAATTGTATTTGATAAAACTGGCCAAATATCCTCTGTTTCAAAACCTCGCCTCCAAGAGGCTATACCTGCTAAATCGTATTTATTTACTAAGGTGGTTTTGAATTTAATAGAATCTTTATCTTCTAACCAAATTTTATAAATAGTATCTTCAATTTTTACCTCCCCATAATATTGGTTACTTTCCTCATCCCATTCTAATTGAATATTATATCTTTCTATGAATTCATTGGCTTTTTCCATAGACAAAGCATAAGAGGAAAGTTCTTCTCCCTTTTCCCTATTTTCATACTTCCATAGTCGGGTATAAAAAGGTATACCCAATATTAATTTTTCTTTGGGAACCTCCTCTAACACTTTAATAATACTTTCTTCAACCCAAATATACTGTGCTACAGAACCTGCTACAGGACTACTGGCCCAATGTTGATCATAAGCCATTAGCATTAAATAATCTACGGTTTTAGACAATTCATATCTATCATAGCATAGTGACCAATTCTCTGAAGTAGAAATTGGGGAAATATCCATAGAAACAATCATATCCATTTCTTTAAAAATAGGATATAATTCTCTAACAAATTGAGTTAATAAATCTTTATCCTCTATATTAATATTTTCAAAATCTATATTAATTCCATCTACCTTATATTTATTATATATAAGGGCAATATCCTTAATTAATTTTTCTCGCATTTGACTGCTTACTAATAACTCATGGGTTAAATCAGGATCAAAGCCATTATCAATTAACGGCCAAATTTTATACCCTAAGGCTTGATACTCTTCTACATAATCAGGATTTCCTTTATCAAAAATATTTCCTTCCCTATCTATAATAGAAAACCAAGTTGGAGATAAAATATTTAGTCCATCAATATACTCTATATTATCAATGTTTTTCATTTTCCCATAAGTGTAGTCCCAAGTTAAATTAATTTTTTCGTTATTACTTTTATATTCTTCTTTAAAATTTTTACTAATTCCATTTTGTTTTGTTCTATGGTTTATTTTTAGATATTTCTTTTCAATATAACCTATAATTCCATTATAAGTTCTTATTTTATACCAATCCATATATTCCTCAAAAATTATGACTTCACTTTCCAAGGGAATATCTTTTAATACAATAGGAGATTTTTTATCAAAATTAACTCTTAAATTACCACCTTCTTCTATTATTTGTCCCTGTATGTAGTTAGAAAAGTTTTCTTCAATTATTACAGCCTTCGTATCTTCAAAATATAGAATTTCTATAGGATAAAAATTCATTAGTATTTCCTTGGGAATGTAGATTTTATCATTTAAAATTTTAAATTTTTTATCAAGATAAAATTCTCTATGATTAATAGTAGCATAATTTTCATCTAATTTATATCTAATTACCTTTTCATCATTTGTAAATATTAGAATCTTCTCATTAATATCGTAAAAAATATAAGGGTCTATATTTTCTTTAATGACATCAAAAGAGATAAATATAGTATTATCTTCTATAATCACAGGATTATCTTCTAAAAAAATTTTATCATCAATTATTAAATATATTTCATCAGAAATAGAAATTACTTCTTGATTTGGTTTATTTGTTTGGAAAAATATAATTAGTCCAATGATTAAAATAATAATTATGGAAATTATTTTCTTCATTTATTTCTCTATCCCCTTTATAATTATTTCTAAATTAATTTTATTATAGCATATAATTTATATAACTATAAATAGTTATATATTACCCTTTAATATTGTTAAATAATAATCTTTATATTCCAATGTATACTAAAATAATTAAAAAGAGCTTATATACTAAGCTCTTAAATTGCTGATATTATGTTATTAAAATCTTTTATTATTTTTCTTATTTTTTCTTCCCCAATTTCTAATATACTTTTTCCCATTTCTAAATAATATTTTCTAAAAAACCCATCTATTTTTTCTTTATAAATTGAATCCACTTTATTGTAAAAGTTTCCCAATACAAGAGCTATAGCAATAAAAGGATCTTTTTCTATAAAATTTGCATCTGCTATACCACCAATGTCATATTTATCACAATTAAACATTGCCTTTACAGTTACTTCTATTTGATATGCATAATTATGAGAGTTAAACATAAGCCCACCTCCTAAGTATTAATCTATCCCCTCTTCTAATTCAAGTAAAAATCTTTTTACAAATATTTTATCTCCAGCATATCCTACTAATTTGCCATCTTTTCCTATAACTCTATGGCAGGGAATTATTATTGGCAATTCATTGGCTCTATTTGCCTGGCCTACTGCCCTTACAGCCTTAGGATTTCCTATTTCATTTGCTATTTGCGTATAGGTTCTTACTTCACCATAGGGTATTTCCATTAAAGCCTTCCAAACCTTTTTTCTAAATTCTGTTCCTTCAATAGATAGGGATAAATTAAAATTCTTGCGCTTTTTATTAAAATACTCATTTAATTGAACAATAACATCTCTACAAATATCTTTATCTAATTTAATATTAGTGTTTTCCTTTAAATAATCATTCCATTCTTCTTCGAAAAGAAATATTTTTTTAACCCCAATTTCATCTACTACTACATGGATTAGTCCAATTGGAGAATTATAGGTATCATAAAAATTTTTCATAGAATAAATCCTTTCCATATAATAATACTAGTTTTATTATATTATATAATAGATTATCCCAAATAGAAAGTTTGAAAGGCCAATAGATTTTATCTATAGACAAATCTCTTGTAAACTTCATTAATATGACTGATATACATTCTATCTACTAAATTATAAATTAAATCCATTAATTGTCAAACTATGGCTAGCAATTATAATGGTAATAATAAAGTTTTATATTTTCTGTTCTCAATCTATTTTCTTTATAAGTTTTTTACATCTCTAATTTTATGTTTTTTATTCTTTAGTGTTTTATTATTTATTTTTATAGTTTCTTTTTAAACTTTATTTGTAGTTTTATAGTATTTGATTTAAAAGCAGTAAAGTAACTAAATAATCCCTGTAATCATTTCGATTACAGGGATTTAGCTTGGCGTACCTAGGAGGGATCGAACCCCCAACCTCCTGATTCGTAGTCAGGCACTCTATCCAATTGAGCTATAGGTACTTATAATATTATTATATCATAAAATATTGAATTTAGAATAATTATGTGGAGGCGGCACCCAGATTTGAACTGGGGAATAAAGGTTTTGCAGACCTCTGCCTTACCACTTGGCTATGCCGCCATATTAACTATTTACTTTCATAAACACATATTGCCAGTATTTACGGCCCCGACTAAGCGATTCACACAAAATTGCTACAATTGCTAAATTTAAAATTTAGAG
>JAAZMA010000362.1 GCA_012799055.1 Tissierellia bacterium | reverse complement strand
TTAACTAAAATCTTTACTATATATATGATGTTTTCTTAATCTTTTTTTACCTACTTTCAATTTTAATTCCTCCCATTAAAGTTTCCTCGTCTAAATTACTCATAAAATCTATTAAATAAGTTCTTAAAGATCCAGTACCCAAGCCTTTTTCTACTACTTTATGATTTGCTAATTCCCCACATAGTCCCATTGATGCAACAGCTGCGGTTGTACTTTCTAAAATATTATCTGGATTTGCCCCTATATATGCACCAATTAATCCTGATAACATACAACCTGTTCCAGTTATTTTGCCCATACTTTCATGTCCATTTCTTATAAGATAAGCTTTTTCCCCATTAGTGATTATGTCTATAGGACCAGTAATTGCTACTACTGTATCATTAGCTTTACTAAGAGATTTAGCTACATCTATATATTTATCAATATTATCCTCATCTATAATATCCTCTAAGCTAACATCAACTCCGCTAGTAGTTTTGTTTTCATTAACTATTGCTTTAATTTCAGATGCATTTCCTCTAATTACAAAGAATTTAACTTCTTGTAATAATCTTAAAGTAGTCTCCATCCTAAGTTTAGATGCACCTACTCCTACAGGATCTAAAATTACAGGATGACCTAATTTATTAGATGTTTTGCCAGCTTCTATCATGGATTCTATAGTTCTAGTATTTAAAGTACCTATATTTATAACTAGTGAATTACAAATAGACGTTATGTCTGATACTTCACCAATATCATCAGCCATTATTGGTGATGCTCCTGAGGCAAGTATTATATTAGCCACATCATTTACTGTTACATAATTAGTAATACAATGAACAATAGGTGATTTTTCATATACATTTTTAAGCATTTTATCAAGCATTAATATCAACTCCTTTTTTAATATAAAAAAAGACCTGCCAAAGCAAGTCTCAATATTATACTTAAATTTGTGATCCCTACGTTGGCATTACCCAAATCAGGTTATATGGTCGAACTGATACCACAGTTCCTCTCAGCAAAGTTTATCTAAGCTCCCATTCCTTATTTTATTTTGTAATTTAATTATATAGTATCACAATTTGTACATATTGCAAGAACAAATCCCCAGTACCACTTTCACTAGTTCTTAAGAATTGGTGATATTCTTTTGTATAAAAGTACAGTTAATATACTGGTAACTAATCCTTTTAGTAGATTAAATGGTACCACGCCAAATATAATCAATGATTTTAAGTCCACTATATATTTATTTACTGCTGTAGACATGGCTATTATTTTTTCTAAAGGTAGTCCATAAGCTTTTGAATAAAAAGGTATCATTATATAATAATTTGCAAAAGATATGACTACAGTCATAGTTAAAACCCCTACTATTAGCCCAATTATGGCATTTTTGAAAGTCTTTTCCCTATAATATATGAAGCCTGCAGTATAGGCAAATACACTACCTACAACGAAATTTGCTAATTCTCCTACTGCCGCTGTATTAGTTCCTGCAAGAAGTAATTTCAATAGATTTTTAATTAATTGAACTAGAACTCCTGCCATAGGTCCCAATGCAAAGGCTCCTATAAGAGAGGGTAAATCTGATATGTCGAATTTTAAAAACGTTGGTGTAAACCATAATGGAAAATCCAGAAGCATAAATACAAAGGATATTACTCCTAGTATTGCAATTTTTGTCATAGTCTTAACATTTAAATCTTCTTTCCTTAATGTGTACATAAAAAATCCCTCCATATAATTATTTCTTTAGGGCTTATTGGAAGGCTGCTTTGATAAAAAATTAACCCCGAAAATAATTTCGGGGCGAAATCTACCTAATTTAATAAATTAAGTATTATCTTCTTCCATCCAGACTTTAACTGT